>CALGBT010000154.1 GCA_937884235.1 uncultured Pseudomonadota bacterium | reverse complement strand
TGCCGCTCATGCCAATCTCATGGCCAGTCCGAGCCACCGTCGCAATATTATTGATGCTGACGCCAGGTTCTGCGGAGTTGGCGTGGCCGCCGTGGACAAGGGTGATTCAGGGACGCTGTTGTACATCACGCAGCGCTTCAGCCCTCTGAGTCGGGTGCGCTGAGCGACTCGCTTTTTGCCTCAGAAAAGAGAATTCGTGAGATTTCCTCGGGTGTTGTGATGCCTGCTGTGAGGAGAGCTGCTGCATAGCGGTGCATGGGTACGTAGGCCCCCAGGCGCTGGGCTTCCCGGGCAACTTCGGTGTATGGGACATTGGCGGCGATGAGGCCCTTGAGTTCCTCTTTCACCACCAGGGATTCGAAGGCCGCCGCACGTCCCTTGTAGCCTTTGTGGTTGCAATGGAGGCAGCCTGTACCCTTGCGGAAGAGATAGTAGTTCCCGTCGGGCTCGCCGATGTCCAGAAGTCCCAGGGGCTCAATGAGATTGCGATGATATTGGTGGGTCTGGCTGCAGCGAGGACAGACCCGACGGACCAGCCGTTGCGAGAGTACGCCGATGACCGAGTTGGCGATGACAAATGGCTCCATGCCCATTTCCTTGAGGCGATAGATGGTGGCGAAGACGTTGTTGGCATGGACGGTGGAGATGACCAGGTGCCCGGTGAGGCCGGCCTCCAGGGCTGCCCGGGCCGTCTCGGCGTCC
This sequence comes from uncultured Pseudomonadota bacterium, assembly GCA_937884235.1. GTDB lineage: Bacteria > Myxococcota_A > UBA9042 > CAIXZC01 > CAIXZC01 > CALGBT01. The sequence continues at coordinate 1,912 of CALGBT010000154.1, read as the reverse complement.
CGGGTTTCGCCCACCACGATGATGTCTGGATCCTGGCGCAGGAAGCTGCGGATGGCGCTGGGGAAGTCGAGGTCCACGTGCAGGTTTCGTTGCACTTGCGTGACCCCGCGCAGGCTGTACTCAATGGGGTCCTCGATGGTCATGATGTTGGTGGGCAGTGAGCGGCGGTCCAGGATCATGCTATAGACCGTGGTTGTTTTCCCAGCCCCTGTCGGCCCGGCGATAAGGATCATGCCGTAGGGTTGCCGCACCATCCACGAAACTGCTTTGAAGACCTCGTGGCTCTCGATGAGGGATTCCAAATCCAGGAGCATGGAGCTGGGGTCGAGAATCCGCAGCACAATCTTTTCACCGTATCGGGTGGGGACGGTGGAGACGCGCACGTCCACCGACTTCCCCTGGCAGGTGGCCGAGAGGCGGCCATCCTGGGGTTTTCGCTTCTCGGCGATGTCCAGCCCGGCAACCACCTTGATTCTGGAAAGCACTGCGTGCAAGTAGCCCGGATTGACGCGCTCCGGTCGCTTGAGCAACTCGCCATCCATGCGGTAGCGGACGTCCATGCCACCGGGGAAGGGCTCAAAATGAATGTCGCTGGCCCCCAGGTCCAGTGCCTCGCCAATGATCTTGTTAGTGAGATTGACGATACTGGCGCCCTCCAGCTCCGAGTCCTTGCGGGTTGCCTCCATAGGCTTGTCCGTGGTCTCGTTGAAGGAAACATTGTAGTCGCGGTTCTTGACCGCCCGAAACCACGAGTGGTCATCGGTGGGGACGATGTCGAGGTGGCCCTGAACCGACTCACGGTAGGCGCGCTCGAAGTCCTTGGCAGAGATCCGGAAGAAGATGATGCGGGAGGCATTGAAGAAGCGCCGCATGTCTGTCTCGATGGCGGAAGTGTCCGGGTTTGCAGTGGCCACTGTTAGAGTTGCCCCCTGCAGTGCCACGGGGAGCACCCGCTTGCCAAGAATGAACTGTGCAGTCAAGCGATTGAGCAGACCCGGGTCGAAAATAATGCGGGTGATGTCGGTGCGTCCCAGCGCAATCGCGCGGTCTTCGAAGAGGCGGGCTTTGGAGGAGACGTACTTGAGCATGCTGCGGGTGAAGCCCTGGGAGTGTGTGCAAAGTTGGCGAAAATCGTCTGCCGAGAGGACCAGTGTCGTAACCGCCCCCCGGGCAAGATAATCGAAGCGGGCGACGGAATTCTCGGGGTCAAAGATGGGGCCTACAGCTTCACCCGGTCCCAGGAGGTCGGCGACGGCGCGCACACCGTACTTTGAGTCTCTTGCTATCTGAGCAACCTGTCCAGAGATGATGAGATAGACAAGGTCGAGGAGCTGCCCTTGCACGTAGAGAGTGTTACCATCCTCGAAATCAACTGAGCCCAGGCCGACTTGACTTCGCTCCTTAGCGGTCAACCCTGCGAGGAGCGGGTGCTGTGACGATTCCATGTCAGACCTCCACTGGCCGAGTGTAGACGAGACATGGGGGGAAGGTAAAGAACTAGAGGCTGGGAGGAGATGCTAGCGACCCTTGACGCAAGCCTTCTTGCGCTGGTCCCAGACTTTGCCAACGGGGCACTGGGGTTTGGTCTTGTTGATGCACTTGCCATTCTTCAGGACCTGACCTGACGGACATTTCTTGCGGGGGGAATCTTTGCTGGTGGTTCGCTTGCCATTCTTTACGCAGCGGCCATTCTGCATGATCTGTCCGGCCGGGCACTGCTTGGTTCCGCGAGGCTTGTCGGCCACGCATCTGCCACCCTCGATGTGCTGTCCCTTGGAGCACTTCTTGGCATCTCGGCTCTTGTCCATGACGCAGCGGTTGCCGGCGAGGTGCTGGCCCTTCGGGCACTTCTTGGCATCACGCTTCTGGTCATTGACGCAGCGGTTGCCTTCCAGGTGTTGTCCCCTGGCGC
>CALGBT010000153.1 GCA_937884235.1 uncultured Pseudomonadota bacterium | reverse complement strand
TGAACTTCATTACGACCGAATTCTGGTACCCATCGACTTCTCAGATACATCCCGGAAGGCCTTCTATGTGGCGCTGAAGTACGCTAAGAAGTTCGATGCCGACACCCACGTCCTCCACGTCATGGAGACCATGGACACCTTCGATTCCATCGACAAGGTCCAGGAGCAGAGCAATGAACTGGACCGCGTGGAAGAGGGCGTCCGCCGTCGAGTCAACGAATTGTTCGAGCGCGAAGGACTGGCCGAAGTGGACCGCCGTCGAGTGTTCATCAGTATTCGTGGCGGAAAACCCTGGAAGGAGATCCTCAACTACTCGGCTGAGAATAACACCAGCCTTATTGTCATGGGCAGCCACGGACAGAGCAGCTTCAAGGACATCCTCATCGGCAGCACCACAGAAAGAGTGGTCCGCCGCGCCGGTTGCCACGTGCTCTGCATCAAGCCCGATGAATACGAATACGAACCCATCGGCATTCCGGACAAATACAAACAAGTATAACCCTCCTCAATCAGGTGGTTGAAGATGCAAGATGGCAAAGCAGTTCTGGGCGTCATCGGCGGCAGTGGTCTGTACGAGATTCCGGAAATGACCGGTCTTCGCGAGATCACCGTCGAGACCCCCTTCGGTGCGCCTTCGGGACCGGTGGTGGAAGGCCGTATCGGCCAACAAACCGTCTTTTTCCTGGCCCGACACGGCAAAGGCCACGTCCTCTCCCCTACAGAAGTACCCTACCGCGCCAACGTCTGGGCCCTCAAAAGCCTGGGCGTCACGCATTTGCTCAGTGTCAGCGCAGTGGGCAGTTTGCAGGCAGAGATCGCGCCCGGGCACCTGATTGTCCCGGACCAACTCATCGACCGCACCAAGGGCACTCGCGCAGCCACCTTCTTCGAGGGTGGGGCAGTGGCACACGTGCCGCTCGGCGACCCCTACTGCGGGGAGTTCCGACAGGCCGTCCTGGCTGCTGCCAGCCAGGCCAAGGCAACCGTCCATGACGGCGGCACTCTCGTCTGCATGGAAGGGCCCCAGTTTTCCACCCGCGCCGAGTCCTTCCTCTATCGTAGCTGGGGGGCTCAACTCATCGGTATGACCGCGTTGCCCGAAGCGAAGCTGGCCCGAGAAGCCTCCCTTTGCTACACCACCCTGGCCCTTGCCACTGACTATGACTGCTGGTACGAAGGCCACGACTCCGTCACCGTTGAGGCGGTCATTGAGGTGATGAAAGGGAACGCCGTCAAGGCCCGCAAGACCTTGCTCGCACTGGTGCATTCCTTCGGCGCCAGGAACTGCGCTTGCGCCGATACCCTCAAGTATGCGCTGGTCACTTCTCCCCACGCCATGTCCCAGGAGGTCAAGGACAGACTGGCTTTGCTGCTGGGCAATTGACCCCCGTTCCCAACTGCCAAAGGAGACCCCATGAGCGCTCCCAACCTGGTCGTCGTCGGCTCCGTTGCCTACGACAGCATTGAAACCAACGCCCGCGCCGAAAAGGACGTGCTCGGCGGCTCTGCCACCTATTTCTCGCTGGCTTCCCAGGTGCTGGCACCAACCGGTGTTGTGGCAGTGGTGGGTAACGATTTCAAGCCCGAGCACAAGCACCTCCTGGCTCACCGAGGGATTGACCTTGCGGGCCTGGTCACCGAAGCCGGCGAGACCTTCCGCTGGGGCGGCAAGTATGACGATGAACTAAAGGATCGGGAGACCCTTTTTACCCTGCTCAATGTCTTTGCCGATTTCTCACCGAAACTGCCCGAAAGCTACAAGAGCGCACCGTACATCTTCCTGGCAAATATCGACCCGGACCTGCAACTCGATGTGCTCAAGCAATGTACCGCCCCCAAGTTCGTGGCCTTGGACACCATGAACTTCTGGATCCAGGGGAAACCCGACAGCCTGCTCCAGTTGCTCCCCCGCATTGACGCAATATTCATCAATGATACCGAGGCCTTCGAGCTTACCGGGCAGCGCAACCTGCTCCTCGCTGCGCGCTGGATTCACCAGCACGGAACCCCCATCGCCGTCATCAAGAAGGGGGAGCATGGTGCCGTGATCATCGCCAAGGACGATGTCATGGTAGTTCCCGCCTTTCTCCTCACCGATGTGGCCGACCCCACCGGGGCCGGAGATTCCTTCGCCGGCGGCATGGTGGGCGCGCTGGCCCGCCTCGATGATACTTCGCCCGATTCCCTGCGCACAGCCGCGGCGGTGGGTACCATCGCCGCCTCCTTCTGCGTCCAGGAATTCGGCCCGGGACGACTCGCCAACCTCGACCTGGCCACCATGCAGACACGACTCAGGGAATTCTGGAGCCGTATCCGCATCCCCGGCACGGTGCTATAATGAGCGGACGCCTTCCCTTCATCCTCGATGCGCAGAAGTTGCGCCGCATCGTCTCCTTCAATGCCACCTCGCGCCTCGCTGGAGCGGCCGCTGACACCTGCCTCCCCGCACCATTCCTCAAAGCCGTCATCACCGCCTACGCCAAGGCATTCCGGGTGAACATGGAAGAATCCATGCGGTCCGTTGAGGAGTTCTCGTCCATGGGTGACTTCTTCACCAGGGAACTGAAACCAGGGCTCCGCCCCATTGCCAGCGGGGAGAAGCTTCTCACCAGCCCGGCCGACGGAACCATCCACAACTTCGGCCCCATCCGCGAGGGCTGCATTCCCCAGGTCAAAGGACAGGACTACTCCGTCGCCAACCTCCTTCAGGACGAGGAGATGGCGCAGCGGTTTTCAGGGGGAACCTACTCAACCATCTACCTGAGCCCCAAAGACTACCACCGGGTCCACTCCCCAGCGGCCGGCAAAGTTGTCTCCTGCCGGTACATCCCTGGGGCGCTCTATTCGGTCAGCCCCATTGTCGTCAACAATCTCGCCAACGTTTTCACCACCAACGAACGCATTCCCATTTACCTCGATACACCCCACGGTCTCA
>CALGBT010000152.1 GCA_937884235.1 uncultured Pseudomonadota bacterium | reverse complement strand
TAATCTGGCCCCCTTCTGGGGGCCTTTTGGTGGACGGGGTGGACCAAGACGACCTAGCGACGGCATTGCGCACCATGTAGGCTGGGGTGGACAGAGAGCACCTGCTGGTCTTTCGGTCAAGGCTGACCGCAGTCAGGAAGGCCAATTGTCTTGCATGTGCCAGTCTCCCCCTCTATCTCACAGTAGGACGCACCACCGCTTTCGCCGGAACATTGATAGTCCGCAGTGCAGCACCCCGGGGACCACACATGCAAACAGTTGCAATCTCCGTCGCAATAATCCTCGGTGCAAGGATTCGGATCTTCACAAATGGCGTACCCGGGCAATTTGACGCAATCCGTACAAGCTGGTTTGATGTGCTCGCAGATTGAGTTCAGGCAAAAGTCATTGGTCTCCGGGAGACCATCGTCCCAGACCCCGCCCGTCGTGCAATCCCAGTGCTCGATGCAGCATTCTTCTTTTGTGCTGAAATCGTGAACGCAGTTCCCGTCTTGGCAGCTGTCCTCGGAGCATGGATTTCCATCTACGCACTCCTCGTCTGAGGCACATCCCCCCTCCTGACCGACGCAATGACCGGCATCGCAGAGCTCAGCTGCGGCACACTTGTTCTCACATTCCATGCCGCACGCCGAGCCACAATCAGCAAACATGCATGGGTTACCAAAGGACGGTTTCGGGCAGCACTCACCCTGGACACACTGCCCCCGCGGCACATTGATAGGAATTGGTCCGGCCTCGCAATAGGCACCTTCAGGCCTCGCACTCCAAGCAAACTGCGACGACGCGGGCGAGCACTCAAGGCAGGGAGAGGCCGACTTGATTGCTCCTTCCGGCAGACAAGTCCCACAGATTACGCAGTAGCCATCATCCACCTGGTACTGGCACTCGCCCTCTACGGCCACCAGCTTGGCACAGTCCAAATCGGTGCCGCAGTCCGGCACAACTTCGAACTGACTCATCTCATCAATCGAATGCAAATCCACAACCTCGGAGTTCTCCTCGCAATCGGACGAATCGACGGTATCCACAGTCTCGATGAAGGCGTCGACAATATCGAGTTGGTCGGGCCCTGAGTCCATGGCCTCGAAGTAATCGTGGAGGAGTTCAACAATGTCCGGTACGTCGGTCATGTCCATGCCGACGTCTACTGAGTCCAAGGTGACATCAAATAGGTCCGGCGAAAGTTCGTCTTTGGCAGGGACCGAATCAATCGGCCCGACTACGCCTTCCAGCGCAACGCGGTCAGATAGCCTCGATGCGATGTCACTGGTGTCTCTGACATCGGGTGCACCCTTCGCCACACTACCCTTGCCGCCACACTGCACAAGGAACACGCAGCAGACGAACGGCATCCAGACATTGCCTCTTGTCATCACTTATGGTGGTCCTCCGCTTGTCTGCTGGCATAACGGAAACTCGTTCTCCTCTACGGCCCAAAACACTCATTCCCCTTCGCCATTGTGTCACAATACATTTGACACCATGACCCAAAGAACGGCGGGTCGGTACAATAGTAGGTCTCAAAGAGGAACGCGTCAAGCGCCTCCACCATCATCAAGGCTGCCTCCTGCCACTGCATTCCGTTCCCCAAACCAAAGAAGTCGATAAGTGCTGATGTAGTCGCCTCCTGAAGGGCATCAGCCAACAACATATCCCCTTCGGGTCCCCAATACGGTTCGGTGAGTACTTCGCCCAGTTTAGCTTCATCGAAGTAGAGTGACAACTCGTCCTCAAGACTGGTCGTTCCTACGAGTTGGTCCTCCAAATACATCAGTTGAATGTAAGGCGATAGATGCGCAAGAGCGACTTCAATGCTCGGTCGGCGCAAGTAGTCAAGGCCTCCACATTCGCTCTCCGTTATGAATCGCCCCGAGCCAGAGATCTGGAACCAGTCAAAGAAGGTTTGCAACGATATCAGCAGCTCGTTGCCGCCGAAATTCACCCCTTTGAGGAAATGTTCGCCTGTGTTGATAAGGTCCACATGAACAAGCACCTCTGCTTCGGTTGGAAAGAAGAGCGCTGCATGTCCTACAAGAGCGTAGCACTCAGGGATTGGTGAGTAATCACAAGGCACCGATTCCCAGATCAGTGCGGGAATGTTTGCAACTCGCAAGATATTCTGGACAAATCGTCCGGTACCCCAGCAGCCCTGCGTTGCGTGAATGGGCCCCGGGAAGGACTGGTACCCTTCGTTAGAGCACTTATTGAGGGAAGGGTCAAGCGGGTGTCCTTCAATGACCTTAATGGCGGGCGTGCCGATGCAAGCTCCCCAGTAAACACGCACGTCTGATTGCCGGTAGCCACCGCTTGCGTGCGAGATCTTCTTGCACCAATCAAGTAGATTGGAAATGGTCTGCAGTCGCGAAGTACCAATCAGGTTGTTGCTCTCCAGGAACTTCATGGTGTCAGAGCCCTCTGCGGGGACACAGTATTCAGTCCCCCAAAGAAGCTTGTACGGGGAACAGTCATACGGATTCATCCACGGCAGTGTTCGAGCCCGGAATGCAAGGGACGAAGCCGAGTACACCTCGATGTTCCAGGCAGGACCGTTGTTGTAGGAAGGTATGACCACCGGTGTGCCGAACAACTCTCTTCCATTGAAGAGGGCAGCGAGTTGTTTGGTGACAGACGCCTCACCATCTGCTAAGTCGGATAGACTCCATGGGACAAGGCTAAGGAACTCGGTGCGAAGACTCTGAACTACGAGGGAGAAGAAGAGTCTCTCCGCATCGTCGTAACTCAAGAAAGTTACCGCCCTAAGGTCTGGTTCACATGGGTTGGGGAACCCTCTCTGCCAATAAAGAGTGAGACACCTGGGTGAAGTAGTTTAGAGTAGA
>CALGBT010000151.1 GCA_937884235.1 uncultured Pseudomonadota bacterium | reverse complement strand
GGTGGACTTGGTGGACGGTGGACTTGGTGGACGGTGGACTTGGTGGACGGTGGACCTGGTGGACGGTGGACTTGGTGGACGGTGGACTTGGTAGACGGTGGACGGTAGACGGTGGACTTTGAAATCCATGTTCAGCAACGCCCATCGTCCACTCCTTCGTCCACCGCGTCCACGTCCAGCGTGGTCCAGCGTGGTCCAGTTTGGTCCACGTCCAGGTCCACTCCTTTGTCCACGTCCAGCGGGGTCCAGTTTGGTCCACGTCCTCTGCATCATCTCAGCCAACGCACCTGGGAACTCTGACGTCCTGACTTTGGGAGATTGCCCGGCCTTTCCGTGCCACTCAAGGAGACGAGGACCATGCCGCATACGGGGCAGGTTCCAGGCAATTCTTGCTTCACCTGTGGGTGCATGGTGCAAGTGTAGGACTGGGTGACCGACTCTTCCGCTACTCCGTGCTGCCGGTGCTCTTGGACGCAATCGCAATCGCGCCCTCCGTTCTGGAGCCCCATCAGAAATGCCCCGATTATGGCTGCGACGGTCAGTATTGCGGAGGCCCGCTTCCAGACCCACGCCAGGGCCTTGCCCAAGTGGGAACCTAGACCTCTTCCTTGTCCTGGCGCGACTCTGGTTTCATGGAGGTCCTGCTTGTCATCTGCTCTAGTGTCTACGTGTTCATTCGTCATGGCTTCCCCGCGGTCCACTTTGACCTCTTCAGGTCACTTGCAATGGGAGTGCCAAAGTGCGAAGCGCACCACAATGGCCTGAAACCACGGAAGTTTGGTCGCAGTCGCGGTTGGGGCCGGGAAGGGCGGGTGCAGAATAGTCTTCAGCTATGAGCTATTTCCTGCAGCGGGAAGCCACACTGTGAAGCTTGCCCCGGGTGGATTATCGGCGGGGCTGACTTCCCGGTGGCCATTGTGCAGGTCAACGATGCGTGCGGCAATTGAGAGTCCCAGACCGGAGCCATTGGCTTTGGTTGTGAAGAAGGGATTGAAGACTTCTTGTCGCAGCTCCTCCGGTACTCCGGGTCCGTGGTCTGTGACCTCGATGCAGCCATACTCTCGCCCGTGTCGCCGGCGGGAATCACTGGTAATCGTGACGATACCATTTGCGGGGGATGCGTCGAGGGCGTTGAGGAGGAGATTCAGGACCACTTGAGTCAGTTGCTCCTGGTCGCCGCGGACCGGGGGGGGGCTACCGCCGGAATTCGTTTCGATGCGAATTTTCTGCTCCGCGGACCGGGCAGCAGAGAGTGATACGACGTGTTCGATGATGTCCTGAAGTTGAACCGGGGCCATGGAACAGGCGGAGGGGAGAGCGAAATTCAAGAAGCGGTCGAGGAGGGTCTGCAGGCGGTTCAGCTCCAGTTGCTGGATCTCCACCATCTTGCGGCGCGGGGAGTCCGGAGCCACTTCGTCGGCAATAACTTCGGCGCAACCTTTGATGGAGGCCAGGGGGTTCTTGATTTCGTGGGCCAGTCCGGCGGTCAGTTCTCCCAGCGCCTGCAGGCGCCCGGAGCGTATCAGTTGGTCTTCAAGCGCTTCCTTTTCCTCAAGCGTGGCCCGCAGCGTCTCGGCGATGCCCTGCTGGCGCTCTCGCTCAGCCCGCTCCCGGGCGGCGAGGATTCCGGTGATCAGTGCCACCACGTTGTAGAGGAGGATTTCCAGGCCCTTTTCCACGGAATTGGCCGGGTCCATGACGGCCATGTTGGTGAAAGCATGGGGGATGTAGACGAGGCTGGCGAAGATGGAAGCGCAGAGGGCCCCGCGCAAACCGAAATTGAAGGCTCCCAGGACAATGGGGATGTAGTAGAGGCGGCGGAAGACATCGTGGAGCCAGTGGTACTCAGCAGGCGTGAGGTAGTGGGCTGCGGTGACGAGGAAGATGGGGCCCCAGAGGAGCAGAAAAGCTCGCCAGGAGAAGAACCAGTCCCACTTGCTGCGCTTCATCAGACGTCCCCCTGGCTCTCGGGCACCTGGATGGAGTACTTATCCATGCGGTAGAGTAACTTGTGGCGTGGAATCGAGAGATAGCGGGCCGCCGCACTCTGGTTGTAGTTAGTCTTCTTGAGCGCGTACACGATGATGGACTTCTCGAGTTCTGGCAGGTTGATGCCCCCCGGTGGCAAATTGAGGATCGCCCCTGGCATGACTTCGTTGGCCGATACTGGCGAGAGGTCGGGCAGTACTGTTGGTAGCAGCGCGGCGTCCAACACGTCACCGGGGCTGAGCAGCACCAGGCGCTGGCAGACGTTCTCAAGCTCCCGGGCATTGCCGGGCCACGAGTGGCCTTCGAGCCGCCGCAGCAGACCGGCAGAGAGTTGCTTCACCTTCCCCGTGGCGTAGCGGTTGAAGAAGAACTCGGCCAGGGGCAGGATGTCCTCTGGGCGCTCCCGCAGTGGTGGGATCTGCAGTGGAACGATGCTCAGGCGGTAGTAAAGATCTTCCCGAAAGAGTCCCTCCCGCACCATGGTTGCGAGGTCTCGATTGCTGGCGGCAATGATGCGCACGTCGACTTGAACGGGGCGGTCACCTCCCACCGCGTCCACGGTGCGCTCTTGCAGTGTGCGCAAGAGTCGAGGCTGCAGATCCAGAGGCATTTCGGCAATCTCATCGAGGAAGATTGTGCCTCCCTGGGCCTGCAAGAATCTGCCCTTGCGGTCCTGCGCAGCCCCAGTGAAAGAGCCTTTTCGGTGGCCGAAGAGCTCGCTCTCCATGAGGTCGCGGGGAATGGCCGCACAGTTGACGGCAACGAAGGGGCGTGAACTCCGGGTACTCAGGCGGTGGAGCCGATGTGCCAGCAATTCTTTGCCGGTGCCGCTCTCCCCGAGCAGCAGCACTGAAGCGTCTGAGTCAGCTACCCGGTCGAGA
>CALGBT010000150.1 GCA_937884235.1 uncultured Pseudomonadota bacterium | reverse complement strand
CGTTGTCCAGTGTGGTCCACCCCGGCCTGCATGGTTCGCAGTGCCGGCGCCAGGCGCGGCGCTGCCGCGGCTCGGGCGGTGAGGCAATCGGTCCTTCCGCAGCAACTGGGGGTCTGTCAGGCTTGACGTTCTGCCAAGGTCTTCTCGATCTTCTCTTCGAGTTCGGTGAAGAGGAAGGGCTTGTCGATGAAATCGTCGGCACCATACAGCGGGGAGGTCATTTCGTTGAGATTGGGACCGATGGCCGTGAGCATGATGATGCCGGTGTGTTCGAAATCCTTACGGGCTCGCAGAAACTTGCAGAGCTCCCAGCCGTTCATCACGGGCATCATCACGTCCAGGAGGATGATGTCAGGCATCTCGGCCATGGCCACCTCCATCCCTTCTTCCCCGTTGATGGCTTCAAGCACCTGGTGGCCTTGCTTGGTGAAGCGTTCGCGAATCAGGCGAATCTGGTTTATGTCATCGTCTACGACCAGCAGTTTCATAGCACATTCCTCCAGCGCTTCCGGTACCCCCAGAGTTTTAGTACACGAGCTAGAGCAGTGTCAAAGGAATTCCCCCCCCGGTCTTGACCGGAGGGCGGGAAGCGAATAGAGTCATCACAGTTGCCATATATTGCCCGAACGGAGAGTGAAAATGGTGCGCCTGCTGCAGAAGATTCGATGGTCTCATCTGGTGCTCGGTACCCTCGTCTTCAGCATGTTGCTGGCCCTGGGTGGGGGCTACTATGATCAAGAGGACGACTGGAAGAAGCGGGAGAAGAAGCAGCGCCAGATTCTGCTGCAGATACCTACCGAACCGGACATCCTGATCAACATCACGTGGGACCTGATGCCCGGCACTCCGGAGCTGACGGCGCTGGGCCGCAAGGCCACCCGGGCGTTGGTGCGCGGGCTGCTGGACAATGCCGAGGATGGCATTCGCAGCACCTGCGCCGGTGTCCTCGCCCAGATTCGTGATCCCGATGCGGCCCCCGCTCTGGTAGAGGCTCTCAAGGACCGCAACGAGATGGTGCGGCAGCAATCAGTGGTGGGACTTGGTAACCTCGCCGACCCGAAGTATGGCGCCGAGTTCACCCGTCTGATCAAGGATCCTGAAGAGAGCTACTGGGTCAAGCAGTCGGCCATTGCAGGCATTGGCAAGGTCGGCTACGTCAAGGCACTGCCGGTCCTCTACGGGCTCATCAAGGGTGACGACCAGCAGCTGGCCTGGGAATCGCTGGCGGCCCTCTGGCACATGCGGAACAAGGCCGATCGAGATGACCTTGTAGACATCTTCATGCATGTACTCAAGAAGGAAAAGGCCGGGGCCAATCTTGCCATTACCTACCTGGGCTCCTTGAAGGCCGAGGAGGCCGTCGATGTATTGTCGAGCTACTACGTGGGCAAGGATGAGCATCTCAAGAACCAGATCATCCTGGCCATCGGCAAGATCGGCAACAAGAAGGCGGCTCGTTTCCTGAAGGATGTGATGCGGCAGACGCAGGTCGCGCGGCATCTCAATAATGCGGCCATTGCTCTGGCCGAGATCGGTGAGCGCAAGGAGGCCATCGCGATCCTCATTGAGTTGCTCAAGGATCGCAAGGCGTACATGCGCATCAATGCTTCCTTTGCTCTGGGGGAGATTACGGCCGTTGAAGATCTGGCAGTGGATGGGCTGGTGGCGGCGCTGGACGACCGCAACGACTATGTTCGCTCAGAAGCTGCGGTGGCACTGGGCCGCGTCAAGGCGGTCCGCGGCACCGCTGCTCTGGAGAAGGTGGCCAACGGCGAGAATCCGTTTGTGGCGCTGGACGCGGTTATCGCCCTCAATAGAATTGACTACCAGAAATACCGGCACCTTATTTTCGAGAAGCTGCTGGTCCACAAGAAAGCCAAGTATCGTCGCATCGTGGAGCGGGGTATTCTCTTCCTTGCCGAGCAGCAGGATCCCAAGGCGCTACCCTATTTGTTGCGCGACCTGCGTTCGGCCAACAGCAACAACTATGGCCGCAGCCTCGAGCTGTTGCGTGAGTACAAAGCCGCCCAGGTTGCCGACTTCACTCCCTCGCTGCGCTATCTTGCCAGCACCTGCTCCTACGATTGTTT
>CALGBT010000149.1 GCA_937884235.1 uncultured Pseudomonadota bacterium | reverse complement strand
AGTCAACGAGGACTTTGCCATCGACATCTTCGTCCGCATGAACGGCCAGACCTTCGACTCCCTGACGGATCACATTCGCCACAAGAAAATCGGCACTACCCTGATCCCCTATCTGGACATTCCCGGGATGCTTCTGTTGAAGTCGGATAGTCTGCGAGAGAAGGACCGCATCGACGTGCTGGCGCTAGAGAGGCTTCTGCGAGAACGGCAGGACGGCTAGCAGCCACCGTCCATACTTGCGCTTCTGCCTCTGCCATTTCCCTACCTCCGGCCTCCGGCCTGCCTCTCCTGCCTCTAACAGTCACGGCAATGGCAACGACGAGGCCGGAGGCCGGAGCAAAGGAACACGGCAACGGCTGGGTGGTGCGATACCACTGCGCTGGCGGGCTTTGCCCGCGTTCCCCGCCATCAACGGCAACCGCCTCTCCACGCACCACCCGAATTTGTCACCCCCCCCGTTCGGCCTTAGAATGGGCTGGACCTGAATCGAAGGGAGGGGAACGTGTTTGTCCGTGTACGCGCACCTGAGAACGAGCCGGAATTCGAGCAACTCTGGCGCTTTCGCTATGAGACCTATGCCAAGGACCGACGCAAGGGCAGTTACAAGCTTGACCATGAACGTCGCTGGATCCGGGATGCCCTCGATGAAACCGCCCGGCACCTCATCTCGGTGGACCGGGAGGGGGCCATCGTCGGCTGCCTGCGCACCAGCTTTGGCCACGAGACGACCTTTCCGGAATACCTGAACGAGTGGATGCAATATCCCCGCCTGGCGGAGGTCCTGGGGCCCGACGGCTTCACCTACTCGTCGCAACTCATGGTGGAGCCCAGCTTGCGTGGCCGCACCATCGCCTCCCTGCTGGCCCTCGCCCAGTTCAGGGATGGCATCAAGTCCACAGCCCTGGTCGACACCTGCTGCTGCGAGCTCAACCTCGTGCACGTCTACTACAGCCTCGGCTACCGCCCCTACGCCCCGGCCTTCCGCATCGCCGGCACTGGAATGCGGGTGCCACTGGTCCTCTGCGCCAGAGACCGGGACTATCTGGAGCGCGTGGAAAGCCCGCTGCGGCAGTTCGTCGACGACCGGGTCGAAGATCATGGCGAGACCGCCCGCAAGCTGGCCGCGGCCTTCCCAGATTTCGTCGACCCCGAATTCTCGCCCCCGGGCAAGAAGACCACCTGGGCGATTCTGGCAGCGGGTCCGGGAGCAGAACCCGAGAACCCCACCGCATCGCTCTTTGCGGGCATTGACCAGGAAGCGTTGACCGAACTGATTGGGGCGCACGGCCACCTGCGCTTCAAGGCCCAGGATACCATCTATGCCAAGGGCGAGATCGAACGCAGCGCCGGACTTGTTCTCTCCGGCCGGGTGGGCGTCCACGTGGTCCCCGGTGCAGACCCTCATTTCATTGCCGTCCTGGGACCTGGCGACGTCTTCGGCGAAATGCTCAGCCTCGGCCTCTCGGGGCGCACGGCTCATCTAACGGTGCTGGAAGATGCCGAGGTGATGTTGCTGCCGCCAGACCTCATCGACCGAGTGGGTCGCAAGTCTGCCGAGATGGGCTTCACCGTCGCCCGCAACCTCTGCCATGTGCTGGCCCATCGTCTAGCCACCGCCGACGAGATCATCGCCCGCCACATGCCAGTCAAAGGCGATGCCGGCACCGCCGATTCCTACCACCGCAAAGCAAGTGACAAGGCGGAGTTGGCCCGACTCGACCGGCAGGCATCGGTAATGGTGGACCAGGAAGTCGCGCTGCTGCGCTCACTGGGGCTGGCTGATGGGCAGCGGGTGCTTGATGTCGGCTGTGGCGCCGGCGGCCTGGCTATTGCCATGGCAAGGCACCTACTGGCCGCGACGGTCCTGGGTATTGACCCGAACCCGGTCATGACCGAGCGGGCGGAGCAGGCCCGGGCTCAGCAGAACATTGGGAATTGCAAGTTCAAGATCGGCAACGCACTGGCACTGCCGCTCCTCGATGCCAGCCGGGACTTCGTGGTCTCCCGCCTCGTCCTGCAGCATCTTTCCGCCCCCCATGAGGCGGTTGCGGAGATACACCGCGTCCTCGTCCCAGGCGGTCACTGCGTCC
>CALGBT010000148.1 GCA_937884235.1 uncultured Pseudomonadota bacterium | reverse complement strand
CCTGCTGGCAGCGTTCTACATCCCTCTACTTGTCTACTGGCTTTCCAGCGGTTGACAACGAACCATCGCCAGCCGGCAACGTGAACTTGAAGGCAGCCCCCTCGCCCAGAGCAGACTCCACCCAGAGACGTCCGCCGTGCTCCTCAGCAACCTTGCGGGCGATGGCCAGGCCCAACCCGCTGCCGCGAATCTCATCGCCATGGGGAATCCGTCGGCACGGCTCGAAGATGTAGTCATGGTACTTGGGGTCCACTCCGATGCCTTCGTCCGCCACCGTGACAAGCACCTCGCCGCGCTTCGCCTCAGCCGAAATATCCAACACTGGCTCAGAACCAGTCACCCCATATTTCAAGGCATTTCCGATAAGATTATGAAATACCTCCTTGAGCTTAATCGGGTCGCCATAAGCACTGGGCAACTCATGTACCGTCACCCTCGCCTGGCGCTGCTGAATGTCAGGTTCAAACCTCTCCAGGACCTCGGCAACCAGTTCCACCAGATCAACAGTCTGGTAGGGATTGGTCATTCTCGTAATGCGGGAGAGAGTGCGAAGGTCTCCCAGGAGCCGGCGCGCCACGTCAACATTCTGCTCGATCTGCTCGATATGGTAACGGACGTCATCGGGCACCTCCCCCATGGCGCCGAGGTCCCGCTCAAGAAACTGCGCGAAGATCTCAATATGCCGAAAAGGCTCTTGCAGGTCGTGGGAGGCGATATAGGCGAAACTGTCCAATTCCTTGACCAGCCCTTCAAGCCGCAGGTTCCTTTCCCGGAGTTCGTCGTTGAGGGAGTTGAGGCGACGATTGAGCCTTTCAATCTTCTCCTTCTCGCGCCGCAGATGGGTGATGTCCCGAAAGAGCACGATGCGGTAGCCAACCTTGTTGGGAGTGTAGAAGGCGTATGCATCCACATCGAAAAAGCGCTGCTCTCCGTTGATAACCACCTCGACCTGCTTCTGCAACCCGGCCATGAAATTGTTGGTGGGCCCTGGTGCCACCAGCGAAGGGTCGATGGTGGCAATGGCACTGACCGCAGTATCCACCGGGGCAGCGTCGCTCATGCCCAGAATCCGACGGGCCTGGGTGTTCACGTAGCGAATCTGATAGGTCCTGTCTACGACCACCACACC
>CALGBT010000147.1 GCA_937884235.1 uncultured Pseudomonadota bacterium | reverse complement strand
CCATCGCAGACGAGTATGTGCCTGACCAGCTTGGCATGGTTCGCAAGCCGGTCTACACCGTACCCGGCGATTTCCTGCAGGGACTCTCGTCAGCCGTCATGCAGTTGAAGACGGGCCGCTACAAGACGCTTGCGGTGCAGGCCTACGTGAAGGCGAGCAATATCCTGACCAAGGACGAGTTGCTCCACTTCTCCTTTGACCCCATCTTCAATCGTTTTGGGGTTTCGCCACACTACCTGGCCGGCATCGAGATGCAGCAGTTTCTCGCGTCTTCCGGATACAGCATCGGAGACGTGGCCGAAGTTGCGGCCCGCAACCGGCGTGCGGCGCTGACAAACCCATTGGCTCCCTACGGGGCGCGCATTGATGCGGGCGACGTCCTTGGCAGTCGCCCCCTGGCCACCCCGGTTACCGAGCAGATGTTTGCCCGCCCCGCCGATTGTGCGGTAGTTGCGGTGCTGGGGATTGGCGACGAGATGCTTGAGAGAACCTCCAAGCCAGTCTATGTTACGGGTACTGGCTGGGCCTCCGGCAACTCAATTATTGAGCGTCGGGACCACGGCATTTCTGCAGGTACGGCGGTGGCTGCTTCCATGGCCTACAAGGAAGCAGGAATTGAATTGCCGGCGGATGAGATCGATGTTTTCTACATGTCCGACCTCTACGCGCACCGGCAGTTGATGCACATGGAAGCGCTCCAGTTGACCCCCGAGTGCTTGCCTTACATCAATCTCGATGGCGGCTCCCAGGGATTCGGTGACCTCTTCGAGGCCAACGGCGGGGCTCGCTTCTACGATGCTGTGCGGATGGTGCGCGGCGAAGCTGGTGGACACCAGCTTGACGACGTTGAAGTGGCTCTGGTCCATGGCTGGCGCGGGCTGCCCACGGATACGGCAGCAGTGGTGATCCTCGAAGGCGAAGGGAGGGACTGAGATGAATAACCGAGTTGCTGTAATCGGCGCGGGCATGACCCGCTTTGTACGCCGAGCAAAGGAAACGAGCGGCGAACTGGCCGCAGCCGCAGTCCAGCAGGCTCTGGACGATGCCGGCCTCACCATTGATGACATTGACTGCGTCTGCCTGGGCACGGCCCCAGACGGCTTTGACGGCGTCCACATGAACGGCGAGCACCTCATCGCCGGATCTGGCGGGACCAACAAGCCCTATCTTCGCCATTACGTTGGCGGCGGAACCGGAATCATGAGCCCCATTCACGGCTGGATGCACGTGGCCTCGGGCAAATTCAACACCTGTCTGGTAGTCACCGAAGAGAAGATGTCGCCTTGCAGCCCGCACCCCGCAGGCGCCTTCCTGACCATCTTCGACCACACCACGGAGCAGCCTCTGGAGTTGACGCTCATCCACATCTTCGCCATTGAGATGGCGAGGTTCATGCACTGCTACGGCTACAAGGAAGAGGAGTTGGCACTTGTCTCTGTAATGAACAAGCTCAACGCCATCGACCACCCTGCTGCCCAGATTGCCGAGAGGATCACGGTCGAGGATGTCATGAACTCGCCGCTCCTCTCCTGGCCGGTCAAGCGCCTGGACATCTCCCCCACCTCTGACGCGGCCTGTGCCATCGTCATGGCTAACGAGCGTGTGGCGCGCACCCACTGTCAGGCTCCGGTCTTCATTGAGGGCGTGGGTTTCCGGCTGGACACCGCCTACTGGAACACTCGTGACCTGGGCTTCCCCAACTACGTCGCCATGGCCGCGAAGGATGCCTACGAGATGGCAGGGGTCACCGATCCCTACAACCAGATCGATGTCTGGGAGCCCTACGATCCCTTTGACTACAAGGCGCTTCACCACATGAACGCATTGCTTCTGGACAAGAGCGGTCGCAAGGTCAAGGAGTTGCTCCTCTCGGGTAACTTCGAGCGGTCCGGCTCGCATCCCATGTGCCCCTCCGGCGGCGCCCTGGGCGTTGGTAACCCCATTGCTGCCACCGGCCTCATGAAGATTGCCGAGCTCTACTTCCAGCTTTCCGGTCAGGCCGGCAAGCGTCAGGTCTCGAAGGTGCCCTACCGTGGCGTCGCCCAGGCCTGGGGCGACCTCATGCAGGTCGGCACCGTGGTAGTCATGGCCTCCGAGGGCGGCATGCCTCGCAAGACCATGTGGTCGGAAATGAAGAAGGAAGACCTGCCCGCAGGTACTCCCCTCAAGAACTCCACCGATGTCTCTCACACCAAGGACGCCCCGGACCTGCGGTACGCGTGGGACAACGGCGTGGCCCTGACCACCTATCTCGATGGCTTCAAGCAGGGCAAACTGCGGGGCAGCTACTGCAACAAGTGCGGCCGCATGATGATCCCAGCCCGCCAGTTCTGCGAGCTGTGCAATCTGCACGAGGTCACCGACTACTACGACCTGCCCGACACGGGTACCGTCGAGACCTTCACGCTTTCCCGGGTGAACTGGGATTCCTCCATGCTCCCCGACGGCAAAGTGAATATCTTCGCTGTCATCGCCATCGACGGCGCCTTCGAGAAGATGGGGCTTTGCCACATGATCGGCGACTGCAAGCCGGAAGATGTTCATGTGGGCATGCGCCTGAAGGCTGTCTGGAAGCCCGCCAAGGATAGAACCGGGACCGTCACCGACATCAAGCACTTCCGTCCCCTCAAAGAGAGCGACGAGATTGGTGTGCCGGTGCAGATCAAGCCCACCGAGATGGACGTCACCACGGCGCAGTCTTTCCCGGGCAAGATCCCGCTCAGCTATGTCTACACCACTGGCATCGCCGGCGAGAAGTTCTACATGGACCTCACCAAGGGCAAGCTGTCGGGCACCTGGTGCGAGGACTGTGAAGCCGTCCATGTCCCGCCGTCGGCCTTCTGCGAGTTCTCTATGGAGAGTCTCGATGTTCAGGCCGATGCCCGGGAGATCGAGCCAAAGGGTACCGTCCTCTCCTTCACCGAGGTTTACGAAGACCGGAGCGGTCACCTGCTGGAGACTCCGGAGGTGGTAGTTCAGGTGGTCTTCCCCGATACTGTTGGTTCCCTCTTCGGCAGATTCCAGGGAGACCCGGACGACGTCATGGTAGGCATGACCGTTGAACTGGTTGCAGCTCCCGATGCCAACGTTGGACCTGGCGGCATCTTCTTCAAGGCTCTGTAGAACCTCTCCTCGCCACAGTCAGCTCTTATCTACTGGATATTCAGGTCGTCTGCGCAGCGGAAGCCGAAGTTTCCCAGCTTGACGTCGGGCTTGAAGTAGAAGCGTGTGGAAGTGCGGACAGATTCGGGCAGCTTGCTGGTCCAGGAGCCGCCGCGCAGGACGCGTTCCCGGCCATTGGATGGGCCGACGGGATTCTTCACCAGTTCATTGGTCTCTTTGTCCATCTGCGCGTTCTGGGCATCGTAGGTGTCGGCGGCATACCAGTCAGCCACCCACTCCCAGACGTTGCCAACCATGTCGCAAAGTCCGTAGGGGCTATTGCCTTTGGGTACGGAGCAAACTGGCCAGGTGCTACTCTGGCCACAACCTTTGTCCTGGCGGCTGGTAATGGCCAGGTCGCAGTTGGGCCGGTCTCCGCCCCAGGGATAGCGCCGTCCGTCGTCGCTGCGGGCGGCCTTCTCCCACTCGGTTTCGGTGGGGAGCCTCTTTCCGGCCCATTTGCAGTAGGCATCAGCCTGGGCCCAATCGACGCAATTGATGGGGTGGAGGTCGCGCCCTTCCTGGCCCCAGTTGCAACGCTTGTTGTCCTGATTGGTTCCGGGCATGGTGCATTTGTCGGCATCAACGCACCTCTTGTATTCAGCCACAGTGGTCTCGTGACGGTCGATGAGAAATGGACCGAGGACGACCTCGTGGGCGGGACGCTCATGGGAGCGGCAGTTGGGGTCGGTGGCGGCAGAGCAGCCGCGCACGAACTTTCCCTGGCCAATCATGACCATGGCATCGGGCATGGCGAGTCCCTTCTCCTGCGCGGTGGCGGCGCTGACGTTGAAGCAGGCAAACAGGCAGATGGCAAGGATAGTACGCATAGGCAAACCTCCAATTCTCTCCGAGTTGACTCTCCCTATCATAGCCGGTAGCGGGAGCCAAGTCGAAAGGTCTTGCCGGCTGAACTGTTGTTCAGTAGAGTCGTACTGGGAGGGGTGACCAATGGAGCTTTCGCCACGACAGCAGGAAGTGCTCAGTTTCATCGAGCGCTTCTTGAGTGCAGAGGGGTCGCCGCCGACGCTGCGTGAGATCGGCAAAGCCCTGGGCATCCGTTCCACCAATGCGGTCAATGACCACCTCAATGTCCTTGAACGGAAAGGGGCCATCCTCCGCTCCCGGGCGCGTTCACGAGGCATCACCGTAGTCCATCGGGCAGCCTCGGATGGGGATTTGGAAGCGGGCAGTGTGCAGGTGCCGTTGCTGGGGCGTATCGCCGCGGGGGTACCGTTGCTGGCCGAGGAGAATGTCGAGCGCATGGTCCATGTGGATGCTTCCCTGGCCCCCCGGCAGACGGAGTTGTTTGCTTTGAAGGTGGTAGGTGATTCCATGATCGGGGACGGTATCTACGATGGTGATGTCATTGTCGTGCGCCGGCAAGAGACCGCTCCGGCGGGTGCGATTGTGGTTGCGCTGGTTGATGGTGAAGCGACAGTTAAGCGCTTCTTCCGGGACGGCAACGTCGTCCGGCTGCAACCGGCCAATCCAGCCATGGAACCCATTCTCGTGCGTCCCGAGGAGGGGCGTGATACGCTAATTCAGGGCCTGGTGATCACGGTCCTCCGTCAACTCGTCTAGGTTTTTCATGGTCCTTACCTATCAAGAAGAAACAGCCTACCTTGAGCAGTTCATGACTGAACGGCGCAAGGCCCGGTTGCAGGAAGTTCTCTCTCATCGGACCCGCAATCTGGTGCTGGTGCTGGAGGACATCTTCGACCCCCACAATGCATCGGCCTGCATCCGCTCTTCCGAGGCAATGGGGCTGCAGGAGCTTCATGTGGCGGCCCTGAACCTGCCTTTTAAGCCCAATCCCGGGGTCACCAACGGGGCCGAGAAGTGGCTCGACATCATCCGCCACGATAGCGTCGAGGACTGCATCTCGCATCTGCACGGGCGTGGATTCACGGTGGCTGCCGGGGTTCTGGACGAGGGCGCGCTGCCTATCCAGGAGCTTTCGTTTGACCGTCCGGTGGCCTTGGTCTTTGGCAATGAGCACGAGGGGCTCAGTCCGGCTATGGCTGCAGCCTGTGACCACCGTTTCTACATTCCCATGTACGGTTTCTCGCAGAGCTTCAATATTTCGGTGGCAAGTGCCCTTGCAGTGCATTATGCGGTGAACCAACGAGTCAATATTTTCGGGCGGAATGGTGACCTTGATGATGCCGACATCGAAGCGCTCTACGCCCACTGGGTGCGCCTGTCGGTGAACATGGCCGAGGGGATTCTCGAGCAGTTGCGAACGCAACAGTGAGTTTCATCTGTGCCCTCGAACGGGGCGCATCCCTGATCTGATTCTCAAGTTCCGCTCCCCACACTCGGCAATGTCATCCCGAACGGCGGCTTGCCGCCGGAGGGCTCTCTGCGTGGCTTGGAAGTGCCGTAGGAGAGACCGGGTGGTGCCCGAAGATCCCTCGCCGGCCGTCGGCCGGCCGCGGGATGACCGGTGGGAAAGGGGGGCGCTGGTGAATGAACGGTCTTTTGTCGCCTCTCGGCACGGCCCCCAGTCGACTGAAAGTCGCACGATGACACGAGCAGAGCATCCCCTTGCGTCCGGGCTCGCGCTTCCATATAATCGGCGGCGTTCGGGGCGGGTGAGCACCAGAATAGATAGCAGTTAATGAGGAGGACAAGCATGCGGTCTAGCAATTTCAGCTGGCGAGTGGTGGGTGTTGCGGTGTTGTTCGGGTGCTTGTGTCTGGCGGTGGGTTGTAGCACTCCGTCCGATTCCGTTACCCCGGATGTCTCCTCTGGAAAAGACCAGGTTGCGGCTGAAGAAGCTGTGACTTTCCCGGACGGTGGAGGCTGGGATACCGGACTTGACCTGGTACCAGTCGATGCAGTTGGCTGGGATATTCTGCTGGTTGAGGGGGCTTTTGGCTGGCCTTGCGATGGCCCCGATGACTGTGATTCCGGTTTCTGCATCCTCACTGGCAGCAAGAAGATCTGCACCGTGAATTGCGTCACCGAGTGTCCCGTTGACTATGTCTGTGCCCCGCTGAGCGACACTCCTCCCGACATCACCTATGTCTGCTTGCCGCGTTTCGACAAGCTCTGCCAGCCCTGCAAAGAGCACAAGGATTGCCAGCCCATTTGGGGGGCCGGCACCGACCTGTGTATGGATTATGGCGCCACCGGCCTCTTCTGCGGTGCGGAATGTGCCGATGGAATCTGCCCGGATGGCTATGAATGTATTGTCCAGGCCGCGCCCGACGGCACCAATGTGCAGCAGTGCAAGCTGGCTGCCGGTCTGGGCACCTGTCAGTGCACCGCCCTGTCGAAGTACCTGCACCTGGCCACCAACTGCTATGTGGAAAACGACTTCGGTGCGTGTACCGGAGAGCGGGTCTGTGAAGCTGCTGGTCTGACCGTCTGCGATGCCACCATCCCGGCCGAGGAGATTTGTAACGACGTCGACGATGAGTGTGATGGCGAGGTTGACAACATTGGGGCCAAAGGTTGCTTCATCGACAACGAGTTCGGCTCCTGCGCCGGGACGGTGAAGTGCTCCATGGGAGCAGAAATCTGCGAAGGGATTGCTCCGTCCAAGGAGATTTGCGATGGCAAGGACAATGACTGCAATGGGTTCGTAGACGAGGGCTATGTGGACACGGACGGCGACCTCGAAGCCGATTGTGTCGATGAGGACGACGACAACGACGGTGTTCTCGATGGTCAGGATAACTGTTCGTTGCTGGCCAACCCGGACCAGGAGAACTTCGACGGCGACGGGCAGGGCGACGTCTGTGACAGCGATGATGACGATGATGGGGCAAAGGATACGCAAGACTGTGAGCCGCTCAATGCCAATATCTACCCCTTTGCCGTGGAGAAGTGCGATGGCCTCGACAACGACTGCGATGGTCCCATCGATGAGGGAAGCTGCGAGGACGGCAACCTCTGCACAGATGATGTCTGTGACCCGGCCCTGGGTTGCCAGAGCCAGTTCAACTCCGACCCGTGCACTGATGGCAATCCCTGCACCGAAAGTGACCACTGCGCCTTTGGCGAATGTGCTGGGTCGTTCCTGAACTGCAACGATGACAACCCTTGTACGGCAGACAGCTGCGACCCCCAGATCGGCTGTACTTATACCTACTTGAACGGCGCTTGCGACGATGGCAATCCGTGTACAGTCGATGACTCCTGCAACAACGGCTTCTGCAAGGGAACAGCCTCCGGGTGCCAGTGCAACTCCGATGTGGACTGTCAGCAGTTCGAGGACAACAACCTTTGTAATGGGACCTTGGTCTGCAACAAGAATGCGGCCCCTTACAAGTGCGTGGTGGACCCGGCATCGGTCCCCCAGTGTTTGCTGCCGGCGGGGAAGGACCCAGTGTGTGCGAAGGCCGAGTGCAGCCCGCTCACGGGCATGTGCGGCATCGCGCCCCACAACGACGGTGGTATTTGCAATGACAACAACCTCTGTACGGTCAACGAGATCTGCGTGGGGGGAGAATGCTCCGGTCAACCCAAGGACTGCTCGGACGGCAACAGCTGCACCGATGATTCCTGCAACCCCATCGGAGGCTGCCAGCATTCTTACAACACCGACCCGTGCGACGATGGCAATCTCTGCTCCATCGGGGACTCCTGCCAGGGGGGCACCTGCGTTGGCGGGATTGCGCTGCCGTGCAACGACAACAATCCGTGCACCAATGATTCCTGCGTGCCCGGACAGGGATGTGTGAGCGTCAACAATGCGCTTCCCTGCGACGACGGCAATGCTTGCACCTCGGGGGAGGTCTGTAGCGCCGGGGTCTGCGGCAGCGGTATGGTCCAGAACTGCAATGATTCCAATGTCTGCACCAACGACCTGTGCGACCCGATCTCAGGTTGCAAGTACACCTACAACGAAGCTCCGTGCGACGACGGTAACAAGTGTACCAGCGCGGATGCCTGCAAGGGCGGACTGTGTGTTGGTGCCGGTCAGGCCACCTGCGATGACTTCAATGCCTGCACTACTGATACCTGTTCCCCTGACCAGGGATGCATCCATTCCCTCAATACGCTGCCTTGCAACGATAGCAATGCCTGCACCAAGAACGATGTTTGTGCGGCAGGTGTTTGTGCCGGTGAAGCCGTCAGTTGCGATGATAGCAACCTGTGCACTTCCGACGCCTGTGACGCCCAGAACGGCTGCACTTTTGCCCCCATCTCCGGCGGTTGTGACGATGGTAATCCCTGCACTCTGGGGGACCAGTGCCAGGCTGGCAATTGCAAATCTGGAACTCCGGTGGATTGTGCCGACGACAATCCCTGCACCAAGGACGCTTGCGTTGACGGTGGCTGTGCCCATCAGGTGCTGGATGGAGTCTTCTGCGATGATGGCAACGAGTGCACCAAGAATGACGCCTGCGTGCAGGGCGTCTGCGTCGGTGAGGGCAACGAGGCCTGTTGCCTGAAGGACGGGGACTGCGACGATGGCAACGCTTGCACCAAGGATGTCTGCGTGTTGGAGACCGGCAAGTGCGTCTCCCAGACCGGGCCCATGAACGGGCTCTCGTGCAATGCCGACAACAACGGTTGCACAGCCGGGGACTCCTGCAACGGCGGGCAGTGCGAGGTGGGTGCACCGGTGGATTGCTCGGGCTTCGATGTGGCTTGCCAGAAGGGAGTCTGCGACAGCACCGGAGTGCAGACCTACAAATGCATTCTTGCACTGTCGCAGCAAGGTACGCCTTGCGAAGACGGACAGTACTGCACCGAAAATGACGCCTGCGACGTGGCCGGAACCTGCATCGGCGGCAATCCCGTTGATTGCAGTCAGGCTGGCGGTGGCTGTATTGAAGGCACCTGCAACGAGCAGACTGACAAGTGCGAGGGCGACCCCGTTGCCAACGGTACTGCTTGTAACTCTGATGACAACGGCTGCACCGCCGGTGACTCCTGCCAGGATGGCAACTGCGTCCCCGGTGCGTCCGCCAGCTGTGCCTGGCTGGACGATGCCTGCTCGGTGGGCACCTGCCAGCCCAAGGAGGGCAACCCGGACGGCTTCGATTGTGAGAAGCAGTTCAAGCCCGAGGGGACCGCGTGCGATGATACTTTCTTCTGCACCAATAACGAGACTTGCGACGGGGCGGGCTTCTGCGGCAACTCAACGCCCAATCCCTGCTCAGATGCCCTTGATGCGTGCAACAACGCCACCTGCAATGAGCAGACAGACAGCTGCAATCCAACGCCTAAGGACAACGGCACTTCCTGCAACGACGGCGACGCTTGCACCATCGGCGATTCCTGCCAGTCGGGCATCTGCGCCGGCACGAGCAATGTCTGCGGCGAGTACAAAGTCTCCACCTTCCATACCTCTGCTGCCGGCTTCGCACCGGCTATCGCTGACCATCAGGACGGTCGCTACGCCATCTTCTGGAACGACTCCACGCAGGACAAGTACTACGGCCGTAGTTACACCGATTCCTGGTCTAAGGAATGGTCCGAATTTGAGGGGTACTCCGGGGGCACGGATGATGCTGAAGTCGCGGCCGATGGATTTGATGACGGGACGATAGTGCTCGCGGTGACCCATAGGTTCCGCAGCCGCTCCGAGACAACCAAGTCATGCTATCAGTACTATAATGATAACAAGTGCATCGACAATAATCAGTGCTATGCTTATAATCAGTGTTACCAATGCTATGATGCCTACACCAAGTACTCCGGTACGCGGACCCGAGAAGAGCGCATCATCCTGCGCTGGTTCAATGCCCTCAACGCAACGACCAAGACGGTGACCGTTTTTGACCGCTCCAACACAACTACCTGGGCCTATGATTGCGGCAGCGTCGCGGGCTATGACTACACCGCCAACTTCGGCAAAGTGCGCGTCTCTGCTTCACCCAATGGCAACACCATTATTCTCTGGCAGGACAACACGTCCACGCTGGGCCGAATCTACAACTCTGCCGGAGTTCAGGTGAAGGATCTCGGTACCCTGGGATCCAACTGGTCGGGCTTTGATGTCTCCACCCACAAGGACGACGCTTTTGTCATCGTCTGGTCGGCCGCGGGCAATCTGGCGGGACAGCTCTACACTTCCGATGGGACCAAGGATGGTACTCAGATTACCATTTCCACGGCCACCGGTACGCAGGAGAACCCGGTTGTGGAGACCTACTATAACGGGCGTTTCATCGTCGCGTGGGAGTCCAACGAGGATGGCGACAAGGACATCATCGCCCGTCTCTTCAAGAAGGACGGAGCCCCGGTCTCTCCGGCAGAAGTCAAGGTCAACACTGGTGACAGTGGCGATGAGACCATGCCCGACGTTGCCACCTTCGACCTGACTGGCAACTTCCTCGTGGTGTGGCAGGGAACGGACCCCAGCGGCAGCGGCATTCTCGGGCAGTTCTTCAACAAGAATGCGGCGGCTGTCGGCAACGAGAAGATCATCAATGTGGAAACGAGCGGAGCGCAGACGGTGCCAGATTTGCGGGTCCTCTCCACCGGTGATGCCATCGTTTCCTGGCGGGGCAAAGCCGGCCAGATCTGGGCCCGTAAGTACGATTCCGAAGGCGAAGCGCTAACCTATTCCAAGGAACTCGTGCACAACAGCACCCTGGAGTTGGAGCAGTCCGCACCTGATGGTGCCAAGCAGGCCGCGGCAGGATATGTTGTGGCCTGGGAGAGCTCCGAGGCCGACAACGACGTCGACATCAAAGCCCGGCTCTTTGGCACCGATGGTACCCCCGACGGCAACGAGTTCAAGGTCAATACCACGGATGCCGGCTGGCAGAACGCACCAACGATTGGCACCTCCACGACGGGCAAGTTCGTGGTGGGCTGGCAGTCTTACGGCCAGGACGGTGACGTCGAAGGGGTGTACTTCCGGCGTTTTGATACCGATGGCACTCCGCTTTCGGCAGAGATCCAGGTCAATCAGGCCACGGACTACGAGCAGTATGAGCCGGCCTTGGCTGTGGACCAGTCCGCCGGTTTCGACGGGGCTTTCGCCATTGTCTGGACCTCTTTCCTGCAGCCGGGCGGCTCTGACTACGATGTGGTTGGTCGTTGTTTTGCCGCCTCCAATAATGCCATGGGGGCAGAGTTCATCGTCAACGCCAACACCACCAACGACCAGGCCGCGCCAGACATTGCCTATCTGCCCAATGGTCCTTCCCGTTACATCGTCGTCTGGGAATCCAAGAATGAGGATGGCGATAACTGGGGCATCTACGCCCAGCGCCTGGCGCCAACCTGTGCCAAGCAGGCCGACCCGTTCAAGGTCAATACGACCACCGTGAACGTGCAGTCACAGGCCACCGTGGCCGCGGCCTCCGACGGTTCCTTCGTGGTGGCCTGGCGCTCCCTGGACCAGGATGGCAGCAACTATGGGGTCTACGCACAGCGGTACGACTCGGCGGGCAACGCCGTGGGGAATGAGTTCAAGCTCAATCGGGTTACCGATTCGGAGCAATCGACTCCGACCCTGGCTTTCCTCTCCGACAACACTCTGCTGGCAGGTTGGAAGACTCTAGGCGAGGACGAAGCCGGGTCTTCGGTGAAGTTCCAGCATTACACCGCTCAGTTTGCCACTGACGGTCTCGACTTCCTGGGCAACATCTACTACACGAGCAACCAGGACAGTCCCACCTTCGTTGCCCTTGACGACGGCAAGTATGTCGCCATCTGGCGGTCCAACGGTCAGGATGGTGGTGCCGGCGGTATTTTCGGGCGGGTGCTGCCGTAGGCTCCTGGCTCAAGGCGTACACATGCCGAAGCCAGAGCAGCTCATGCCGTCGGGGCAGGTGGCGCCGAAGCCGCCGCCGCAGATAAAGGCACAGTACCAGACTCCGGCCTTCTGAATCATGCACTCGGCATAGGCTGCTTCCACTTCCTGCGGGCAGGTGCCCGGTCCTTCGCAGGTGCCGGTGCAGAAGCCGTTGTCGTCGTCGGCAGAGATGTGGAGGCAGTGCAGGCCCTTGGTGGAATCGCACGATGTGCCGTCGTCGAGGGAGCACGGCTCTGCCCACTGGCCGGCCACGAGGCAGGCGAATTGGCCGTCCCCCGCGGGCTGGCAGGTGGTGGGGCCGCTGCATTCCCCGTTGTCACCGGCGACGCATGGCACGGCGCAGAAGCCCGCCTCATCGCCCTGACCCTTGTCGGCCAGACAGAGGGCATTGCCCTGGCAGAAGAGGCCCTTGCCGGCCAGACAGGGTGAGCCCACCGGGGCTGCGGGGACGCACCCGCCCTCATGACAGCTCTGGCCGCTGGGACACCCGCCCTCTTCGCTGCAGGGCGGTGCACAGATGCCGGTGGCCTCGCCGTCACCCTGGGTGCAGACCTGCCAGTCGTCGGGGCAAGGGTAGGTTTCGTTGCAGAAGGTTGGCTCGGGCAGGGTCATGGCCAGGGGCAGGCAGAATTCCTTGGGTGCGCCCTCGGGTTGCTTACAGGCATAGCCGGCTTCACACTGGCCGCCAAAGCAGTCCTTGAGGCAGCGGCTCCAGCCGTCCGGGGCCTGGAGGTCGATGCATTTCAGACTCTCCTGGCAGAAGAGGCCCTTGGCGGTATCGCAAATCTGCCCCTGTTCCTGATAGGTAATGCAGGCATTGCCGGGGTTGCCGTCAGCTTGCACCGTTGCCGTGCACAGGCCAAAGCTTCCGCAGCCGGCCCCAGCCTCACCGCAGGTCGGGGTGCAGCGCAGAAACCCGGGGACCAGCTCCGCACAGATTTCGTTCTCCAGGCAGTCGCCAGCCTCCTCGCATTGTGGCAGGTCCGGAGTCGCCAGACAGGCTCCCCAGCTGGCATCGTCGGGGTCAACCAGAGTGCAGGTGGTCCCGGCGGGGCAAACACTTTCGCCGGGGGTACAGAAGGTGGTGCAGATGCCAGGCCCGTCGGTGGCGACGCAGTAGGTGCCCGGCTTGCAGACAACTCCGTCGGTGACGCTGCAGTTATCACCGAGATCGGCGATATCGAGGCAGACCTTGAGATCCGGATTCCCCGAGTCAGGCTGGACGCACTCCAGCCAGGGGGCGCAGCCCCCGTTGTCGCCGCCACACGGTTTCACGCAAATACCCTCGTCAGAGTCAGGCAAAAGCAGACAGAGAGGTTCCTGCGGGTGGGGGCAGGCGGTGCCGTTGGTGCACCCGGCGAAGGGTTCAAAGGGGGTGACATCGTCGGCCACCGCATCGTCGGTGGTATCGTCGATATTGTCCGACGCAACTGCATCCGAGCTGTCGGGCTGGCCCTTCTGGTCGGCGACGTCGCTGGCCCAGACATCGGTCACATCGGTGGTAGTTTTGCCGTCAGGGTTGGATTTGATATCACCGCTCAACGAGTCGGCGGGAGTCGTGTCAACACTGCCGTCAGCGCCAGCGATGAGGTCAAGATCGGGCACAACGTTGTCGATGGTACCACCCTTGTTGCAGGCGCAGAAGCAGATGGTGACGAGGACCAACACAAACAATCGATACATGGTTCTACCTCACGATTCTGGAGGGTCCATTATGCTGGCGAGCGAGAGATTTGGCAAATCGTTGCTCCGTCACCCGCCACCAACACCGACCGCCTCTTTACGCACCACCCAAACCTCCCGCGTCTGCCTGTCCCCGATTAACCCCAAATCCACCAGAGCCCGAACGCAGTTGAGGGCGATGTCTCTGTAGCCCCGTTGCGTAAGCTCGGGGGGATTTGCGAAAACCGCCGTCTCCGCGCCCGGCGGAAGCCGGCAACGGCCGG
>CALGBT010000146.1 GCA_937884235.1 uncultured Pseudomonadota bacterium | reverse complement strand
CTACTTGTGTGGCCTGAAGAGCCTTGCGACGTGACCCGCACCTCGCTTGATGAGACCCAGAGAGCGACGGTCTTATCAACACCCAGCAGGGAGAGTAGCCAATGTAGAAATCCGGCTTGGCGGCCAGCAAGTTGCAGTAGCGGTTCCCCTTCCTTAGCATCCGGTGACAATTCAAATTTCCGCAACACTAGAACCGGTCCCTTAATAGGCTTTCTTTGCAGCATGCCAAAAGCGAGCCCCATGAGAACAACAACGAAGAGACCGAGTACCATCTCCCCTGACCCGAGGCCAAATGGGCGCGAGGAAAGAGCGGGAGCGAAAGCACCTCCGGCCGCAGGGGTAGCCCTAGCTTGATCCGACTCACGGTATGATTCGTGTTCAAGTTGTCCGTACCGTGCAGCTGCCCCCCTGGGTGCCTCAGCCTGCCCCACCTGCGCTAGACAATGCCCACCGATCCCCACACTCCATGTCACGGACAATAGAAAAACAAGTGCTACTCTTACGCTTCGCTGTGCCGTTTCCGCCATGCATGCCCCTCCATCTGTTACCCAGCTTCTATTTGTGATCAAGGCGATGATCTCCAGAGGACCAATGTTTGTCAAGCCTACTATTTCGCACCTTTAGCTAGCCAACATCGTACATCCTGACCCACCAGGAACCATCAGGCCGTCAACAACGGAGCAGGCCTTGGCCTCGCATCCAAAGGGAAGCCCTGGTGCCACCTGGGTGTCGTCGCCCTCCGATGGCCTCGCTGATCTGTCATTCTGCTGTGCCAACGCCGCTCTTGGTGTCAGGGGCAGTTTGTGAAATGATTCTTCCCTCAGGTACCGGAGGTCAGGCGTGGGAAAACAATCAGGGAAATCGAGAAGTTTATCGGTCGAGCTAGTAACCAATGCCTCGAAGCCATCACACGGAGGAGCGCTTCTTGAAGCGCTTGCCCATGCGCAGCAGGTTTGGATTGCTGTTGGCTTCCTGAAGGATTCTGGATTCCAGTGGTTTTCACCCCAGCTCGAATCGCTGGTGCAATCGGGGGGCAGATCGCGCGTGTACGTTGGCTTGAGTCTCTACATCACAGAGCCGCAGGCGCTCAGGAACTTGATGGGGATATGCGCTGGCGGGGCAGATGCTGTGGTGTACCTTTGCGATCCCCCAAAGGAGACGTTTCATCCCAAGGTCTACTGCTTTCGAGGCAGGGGCGAGAGCACTGTCTTCGTCGGGTCCGCCAACCTGACGGGTGCGGGTATGGCCTCGAACATCGAACAGTCCGCATGTGTCCGAGGTGGTGAAGACTCGGCGTTCTTGTCGGATGTGGTCGATTCGTTGCAGGCGTTCGAGAAGCAGAAGTGGTGCTACCTGGCGAACGACGTCCTCGTTGACCGTTATGAGCGCAAGTACGACATCATGCACAAAGCCCATGCCAAAGCCGATGCAGCTGCCATGAAACTGATCGCAGCCTTGCGCGACTTTGATCTCGCCGTTATGCACGATCATGTAGATTCTTATCGGGCCATCCCTGCCGAACAGGAAGACTTCGAAAGACGCAGGCGCAACTACAAGGAGGCAGCGAGAATCCTCAACAAACTCGCAACGACAAGCTCAGGCTCGGCAAAGACCTTCCTTGATTTGTACGGCAGACTCATAGGGGCTGCTGGAATGGGCCGACTTTGGCACTCGGGTAGCCTGTTCCGGAGCAAAACGAAGGTAGCACACAGCCGAAGGGGCTTCGGGGAGGTTCTGAATGCGATTCGCTCCAACATCGATACAACCCCAGAAGATCTTTTCCGGATTGCGCGCGAGAGCAAGGCCGAGAACGCCGTGGATGGGCTCGGCGTGAATGTCATCACCGAGATGATGAATACGCTTGCGCCATCCAGGTATCCGGTACTGAACAGCAATCCCTTGGGTTCGCTAGGATTCTTCGGTTTCAAGGACTTCCCGTCGCCCGGCAACTTCAAGTCAGCGACGTACCAGGTCTTCGCTGACTTGCTCCAGCAGATTGCAACTGAGTTTGGCTTCGAAGACCTGGGCCGAGTAGACCACTTCATGAACTTCGTGTATTGGCGGGAGTACGCCAAGATCAAGGGAAAGAAGTAGCTGTTGTTTGCCAGCCCGGCTGAAACGCTGCGACAATAACTCTCCTCCCTTCTTTCCCGCGGACAACCCCCTTGAATTCACTGACCCCACCCCGCCCTTCTACCCGCGGCACCCGGATAGTCGGCTGCAACGGAGAGGCCCATGACGACTTGAAGCAGCTGGCCTTCCCCGTACTCTTGGCCGAGTAATGAAGCCTTCGTGCAGACAAAGTGCAATCCTCTCAAGTTCATGGCACGGTTGACTTGACGCCGCAATGGGGCGGCAGCTCTTAGTTTTGGGCCACCTGGCGGTTACTTCGGTTGGCATCTGTCAGTCACCTTCTGTCTGGTCGGGGATTGATGAGCTACGAGCCTGTATTCCAGGAGTAGTTTCTTGTCGAGCATCGGTCGAACAAGCTGTCCGCAACTCTCCAGCAAGGGCGGCTTGTAGCCTTTGGGCTTGACGTTTGGGGCTACTGGCCTGTTGGAGCTTGTCGGTCATTCCTTCTTCTCGTCATTCGTGGGGCTATCCTCGTCATCGTCATAGGGGCCTGCGCCGAGGGACCTAATCGGGCTGAGAAGGTCAAAATGGACGAGATCAAGCAGTCCAATGTCTTCAAGGTCCCCCCTATATCCGTCAAACTGAGCCATGTCCGCTCCCTGCGGGTCAATGTGAACAACAATAGGTTTGGCATCTGCTACAGGGGTCCTAGAGAAACTCACGCTACGTACCTTCATCCCCATTGTGGCGGCCCGGTCACCAATGAGATCTCCGGCCTGCTGTCGAGTCAGCGTAGCGGCCTTTGTGCCGGTGTGGCCCGGAACTCCAAAGAGCAACTGCCTCCAGGTGGAGATTGACCGGGATGGAACTGCCATAGTTCCATGTTTCTTCCACTCAGAAACCCAATTGTTCTCCTCACTGGCCCCTGAGAAGCCGAATCCACCATGTACCGGACGTTGTCGAGCGATGTCCCCAACTGTTCGTACCAAATACTTGAGCATTTGGTCTTGCGTTCCCCCCATCTGTCCGAGAGGTTGTGCAGTGGCTGTCATCCCGAAGACGGACCAGTAGGAAATGCCCTCCTCGTGCTTCTTCATCGTGTCCTCCATGAACGCAATGAGCTTCGGGAGTTCTTTTTGGACATTGTAGGCCCGCAACTCGCTGTTGTACCTCCAGTGGCCGATTGTGCCTGTGTCAAAGGGGATCTTGTCTACCGTTTCGTCCCGGACCAGACACAATGGGCGATTCAACGCCACTCGGATGCCAATCTCAACGAAGACGTTGGGGTTTAGAGTAGAGATATCGCCAATGCACAGGTCTGCTCGGTCGAGTTGCTGGATAATCTCCAGCGGGATAGGAGTGGAGACCCCGAAATCCGGGAACACCGCCCGGAGGCCGACCTTTTCTGCTGCTGGCTCGAAAAGAGTTTCAAACACCTGCCTGAAATGGTGCTTGCCAGCGGAGTACTCCTCAAGTCTCTCAGGAGGAACGGTAACCGGCATGATGCAGAAGCATATCTTCTCTCTCTCTGGGGGCTCTGTCTTCTCAGGAAGTGGGGAGTTCTCATCCCTGGGAACCGCCTTTCCGTCGTACTTAGTCTCGTCATCCCAGGTCGTGGGGTCATCTGCCATATCAGTCTTCTCCGTCGGTATCGTCGAATCCAAAGCTGAGGATACCAGAACGCCCTTCACCGCGGAAGTCATTCCCTGGTCTCCCAGAGCGAGCGTGAAGGACTCGAAGGGGTCGGGCTGAGGGGTCGCCCCGGTTCGGAGCGACGGGGTGACCCCCTGCTGAGACCTGGGAGACGCCACCACCATGCTCCCCGTTGTCCTCGAAAAACGGTCTCTGTTTGCGCGTTGGTCTGACAGGGTCCCTCGCCGGGATGATGGGACCCGAAAGAAGATAATGAGCGAATTCCGGAGAGGATAAACCGGGACCGAAACCTTCTTGTGGATGGCCTTTCATGGAATAGGTGCGCCAGGCAGAGAATCACTTCGTCGCTCAGGCAGCGTCGAGGGAGCAGCAGCAAACTGCTCGACGGAGGGCCATTGATGCGGTATTGTTGAACCATGAGGTTCTGGAAATATCGGCTTCCGTGACAACCTATTTATCGGTCGGGAACCTGACATGATTACTAGGCGCCACGAGGAGTTGGAGGTGACGAGAATGGCGACCTGCCCAAAATGCGGCGGTAAGGAACTTAGAGGTGTCGGGGCCATCAAGAAGATGGCTGGCGCAGTAGGGGTCGGTGTAGCCACTGGAGCCGTTGGCATTGCCATCCTCGGATCAAATCCCGCTGGCTGGGCCACGGCACTGGTCGGCGGGGGCCTCCTTATGACCATCGGAACCAGACTGGAGTGCAGAAAATGTGGACACATATTTCGTGTGAGAGGTCCTGATGCAATCACAGAGGGTTGGTCAAAGAAGTAAGTGCCTACTGTAATGGTTCAGCGGGAAATGGACAGTCCCTAGCACTTCCTAAAGAGTTCGTCGCTGATACCGGTTTGCTCATCTTTCATCCTCCAAGTGCGGCTAATTCTATACCATTGCCGCAAGGCCGCCAAGGATGCGTTTGTGGGCGTCCAGGGGGCACGACAGCGTTTCGAAGCGGG
>CALGBT010000145.1 GCA_937884235.1 uncultured Pseudomonadota bacterium | reverse complement strand
GATGTCCCGGACGCGGAGGTTTGGAATTTGATGCTGGCACTGATTCTACTGTTGAGTTTCGCTGGTGCGGATGCGCCCCTGAAGGTGGCGGATTGGGAGCAGTATGTGCGCATTGGTACTTATGACCCGGCGGGTTTTCCTTGCTATGACAAGGCGGGAGAGGGGCGGACGGAGTTGCGGCGGCTCTACTTCAAGACTCCGCTTTATCGCGTTGCCAGTCAGGTGACCGATGATGGACTGGTGGAAGTTCGGGACGGGGAAGGGACCTGTTTCGTGGACGAGGAAGCCGCTTCGAGGCTTCATTCACGCCCATTTACTTGTCCCGCCGGACTCAGTGCACAGCCTCTGGTCTCTCTCTCCCGGCTGGTTCCGACTGAGCCGCCAGACCCGCAGGAGGGAAAGCCGGCTGGCACCTTCTATCCAACCTTCTACCAGATTGCCAGAGAGGTTCTCTACCCTGGTGATGGCAAAGCCGAAAACCAGACCACTCTTAGAGAGAACAACGGGGATCGGATCGCCGAGGTATCAAAAGAATTCCGCACGGCTTTGCTGCGGCAGGGCACCGGGCAACTTGCCGACGGCCGGATTCTGAACGTTGGCAAGAAGCTGAAGAGCGGTCGGCGCTTCATCGTGCTTCCCAAGGAGAGCTACGGGCTGGGCACCTCTGGCTACAACCTCCATCCTTACCGGTCCGTGGCCGTGGATTTCGATTTCCTCTGCGACCAATTGCAGGATGACAAACTCTGTCGGCTCGGGAACACGGTCACCAGGGAGCGTCGTCACGCGACGGGCAATCGGCGAAGCCTGGCCGGCATGCTCCTCTACCTGCCTCGCCTCAAGGGAATCAAGCTGGAGGATGGCTCAGTCCACGACGGCTACGTCTGCGCCGTGGATGTCGGTGGGGGAATCAAGCTGGACCGC
The DNA here is from genome assembly GCA_937884235.1 of uncultured Pseudomonadota bacterium. Lineage (GTDB taxonomy): Bacteria > Myxococcota_A > UBA9042 > CAIXZC01 > CAIXZC01 > CALGBT01. The sequence goes on along the minus strand of CALGBT010000145.1, from coordinate 982 downwards.
ATCGATATTTTCGTCGGTGGGGAGGCCGCCGGCAATCCCTACTACCCACCTTGCAGGAGCAGTAATTCGCTCATTCGTGGTGGCGTACATTCCTTGATCCCCAGCGATTGGCGGACTTTCGTGCAGAACGATGCCGGCATCTGGCAGCGCAGCGTGGCGACGGAATACCGTCAGTTCGCACCGCACAAGGGGCTTGAGGTGAGGGCTTTTCCCGGCATCAGTTGTCGTCGACAGGTCGATTGACTACTGCTCCAGCTTCAGGCGATAGGGCATGTCCACCGTGCAGCGCGGGCGGCGCTTCTGGAGTTCCGGCCTCAGTATCACCTGCACTGAAACCGGGCTCCGCGTTCCTTCGGCATCGGTTTCGCGCGCAACCTTATCCAAGGCCTTAGAGTCCCACGGAACAAAGCCAGTGCGATCCAGTTGCCCCTTGACGCGGGCGGGGAAGAGCAAGTGAGTGGCCGCCTCGTCTGCAGTCAGTCCCCAATAGGAGAGCGTGAAACTGCCAGCCGGATCCTGAGGAACTATTTCCATGCGGATGGGTAGCTTCTGTCCGGGGGGGATGAGGCCGGAGGCAAAAACGGGGAGGGTTTCCTGCTGGGCCTCCAGCAAGAAGCGATAGCCACCTTGACCGTCTGGTTCCAGGCTGCCCTGCTCGGCACCGATGAGAGAGTCGGGGCCCCCTGCGGCGAGATGTGTACCGCTGACTCCTTCGACGAGCATGTAGTGGTCGGAGCGGTTGGTGACAATGAGGTCCACCTGTGCCGACTCCCCCTTGGCCAAAGGCGTCTCGCCTCGTTGCACACGGTAGGTGAGGGTGCTCGGGTCGATGCAGGTTCCCGGCCCGCAGGCAGAGAGGAATAGCATCGCACCTACTACTAACATCGCTGGACGGAGTGTCTTCATGCGTCTCCTCGGTTCTACCACGGGTCTTCGCCGTCGAGTTCGTCGAAGGCTTTGTCGATGTGACCGTCATTGGACC
>CALGBT010000144.1 GCA_937884235.1 uncultured Pseudomonadota bacterium | reverse complement strand
GGCTTCTTGGATTGGTGATACGGTTGTCATGCTTCCTCCATGGCCCAGCCGAAGGGCGGCCCCAGTATAGCCGGGGAGTCTCAGAAATCCACTGTTTTCCCCCGGGGAGCAGGCCCCTAGCCTCCGTGAAGTGGGCCCTCCACGGGGGCGATGGTTGTGGGTGGCTTCTCTGCTTGGGCCTTGTAGCAGGCGACACGATGGGTGGGGGTTGCCATGACCAGCGGCGGTCCACTGTACTGACATTTCATGTCGGTGAGGCTGCAATTGGTCCCGTAAGGGCAACCGGTATTGCTGGGAGCGCTCCGGGGGGGGAGGGCGGAGGGGGCCTGGGATACCGCGGACGTAAGGCGGCCGGGCACAGCCGCCAGCAGCGACTTGGTGTATGGGTGTAGAGGGTCTTCCATAACTTCGGCAGCGCTGCCCACCTCGATGAGGCGGCCACCGTACAGCACGCCGATGCGGTCAGCGATGAACTGGACCAGTTCCAGGTCGTGGGAGATGAAGAGCAGGGTGAGCCCGGTTTCTTCTTTCAGTTCGGCGAGGAGGTCAATAATGCTGGCCTGCACGGACAGGTCGAGGGCAGAGACAGGTTCGTCGGCGATGAGCAGCCGGGGGCGAAGAACCAGCGCCCGAGCAATGCAGACGCGTTGGCGTTGCCCGCCGCTCAATTGGGCCGGCCGGCCGGCCAGGAGTTCTGGTTCCAGACGGACCCGGCGCACCACGTCGGCCACCCGTTCCCTTCGTTCTGCCCGGGCAACTCCATGAATGATAAGAGGTTCCTCGATGAGCGTGCCTACCGAAAGGCGGGGGTTCAAAGAGAGGTAGGGGTCCTGAAAAACCACCTGGACTTCCCGCCGGAACTCTCGCCACTGCCTGGCGTCAAGTCCTGGCACCGTGAAGGAGCCAATGCGGGCAGTTCCCTCGTCTATTCTGGTTAGCCCCAGGAGCGCCCGGGCCACGGTTGATTTGCCGGAGCCGCTTTCACCCACTAAGGCGAAGCACTCGTTATGCTCGATCTCGAAGCTCACTTTGGTCAGTGCCTGGAATCTATCTTTGCGCAGCGTCCCCGCACGCAGGTAGCTGACTGAGAGGCCACGTACTTTGACGTAGTCGCGGCTCATGACGTCCCCTCAGGACTAAGGCGCTTGCGACCTTCACGGCGGGCCCGGGCCGGGGTGCACGCTACCAGATTGCGGGTGTAAGGGTGCGCAGGCTCCTCCAAAACCCGGATCGTGGGGCCGCTCTCCACGACGATTCCATTCTTCATGACCATGGTCTCCCCGCCCATAAGGGAGGCGAGAGAGAGGTCGTGGGTGATGAAGAGTAAGGCGAGAGAGGCTTGGTCGCGCAGGCGCAGGAGGATGGAGAGGATCTGTGCCTGGGTGGTGACGTCGAGGGCAGTGGTCGGTTCGTCGGCAATGAGCAGCCGGGGCTTGAGGATCAGGTTTGAGGCAATCATCACCCGTTGGGCGAGGCCGCCGGAGAGTTGCCAGGGGTAGACCCTAAGAAGGTCCTCAGGGGAGAGGATGCCGGTCTGCTGAAGAACTTCGCAGATGCGCTCCCGTGCAGCTTGCCGGGAAAGACCGGTGCGAAGGCGATAAGCCTCGCCCACCAGAGTCTCCACGGTCATTGAAGGGTTCAGCGCTGCCATGGGCTCCTGGAAGATCATGGCCATGCCTCGCCCACATTCCTGGTGCCCCGTGTAGAGTGCTCGATTCCTGAAGAGGTCGAGCTCTTCAAAGCTGACCGCCCCCCCAACTGCTGCGCCTGGCGGCAGCAGTCCCATGAGTGCACGTGCGGTCATGGACTTTCCGGATCCAGATTCGCCGACCAGACAGAGGGTTTCCCCGTGTTTGATGCGGAAAGAGACGTCATCGACTGCTTTGAAGGGGCCGAACGAAACAGTCAGGTTTCTAGCTCTCAGCAATGCCAAAACCATCTCCGGGGACGGCGAGAATCAGACCCCTCCATCATACATGGCCCGGCGGGATTGGCAATCGACCAATCTACTTGAGGTCGCCCCAGATATCGTTGTAGTCCACGTCTTCGAAGTAGGCTTTGTCTGAGTAGGTGTCCAGTGCTGTGAGGACTTCCTGGAAAGTCTTGCGGGCGAAGGAACGAGCATCGTCAGCGGAAGAGAAGAGGGCGATTTCCTGGGCCTTGCCGTGGGCTTCCGCAAGGTTGAACTTGATGCGGGGGAAGTAGCTGGCCGAAATATGGAATCCCAGGAGCCAGCCTTCAACTTCCCGCGGCGAGACGCCGTAGTGTCGCGCCACCGCATTCAAGTTGTGGAAGCGCGCTTGGAACTCTGGGGTGAGTCCTAGATAGTACATACAGAACAGCTCGAAGGCTGATGGCTTCACCTTTGGCCTCCTCAGTTTGACTCATGGCCGGGCACAACTTATGATCCAGCGGTCTCTTTGTAAAGGGTTGAACGGGGGCTCACTGCGGATGTTGACTCTGGTACACTTGCTTCTGGTCGCCAATCTGCTCCAGGTTCCCACCGAACCGGAGCTGTCCGCACATTGGTCGATCCACACAGTTCTGCCCGGGGATACTGTTGGCTGCCTGGCTCAGCGCTACCTCGTTACTGGCGAGGAACTGCGAGACTGGAATGGTCCTTTCGGGGATGAGCCCGAGGTGGGACGGCGTCTGAAGGTGCTCTCTAGTGTCCCCTCAGTTGAGCGTTTTCGGCTTCGCTTCAAGGTCAAGCAGGAGACCACCTGGCGGGCACTGGCAGACCGCTATCAGTTGCCGCCAAAGACCCTCCTCGAGTTGAACAAGCGCAAGATAGGCGGGAAGTTGCCGGCGGGCAAACGGGTTACCGTTTATGTGACCAGGGACCGGTGGAACAAAGCGTGGCTTGATGGTGGAGTGCAATTGACAGAGCGCCCCGGACTCAAGGTGAAGGAGCCGAAGTGGTCTTGGGGACGGCCGGTTGCTGTTCGTACCATCGAGGCAGTGGCCGATGCCATCGCCGAGGAGTTTCCGGGCAGTTCCATGGTTGTCGGCGACCTCTCCTATCGGCGGGGGGGCGTTTCCCCCCCCCCACTTCTCATCGCGGTGGGCTGGATGCTGACATCGGCTTCTTCCTCCCGGACGAACCCTTCACCTTCAAGTTCAAGCACCAGAAGCCCCGCGACATTGATGCCCGGCGGACCTGGTTCATGATCCACTCTATGTTGGCCAGCGGGCGGGTGAAGAGGGTGCTGGTGGACTGGTACATCCAGTCGGCCTTGTACGAGCAGGCCAGAAGTGAGGGGAGCAGTGAGGAGCAGCTGCTGGAGTGGTTCCAGTATCCGCGCAAGCGGTGGCAGGCCAAAGGCCTAATCCGTCATTACAAGGGCCACAAGAACCATCTTCACGTTCGTTTCAACGACCCGTTGGACGAGGTCATTCTGTGAGCACCGGGACTCTGATTCTGGCCGCCGGTAGGTCTCGACGCATGGGGGATCCCAAGGCCTTGCTCGGCTATCGAGGGCGAACGATTCTGGAGCATCAGGTGACCCTCTATTCTCTCTTCGGCCCGGTCTGGGTGGCGGTGAATGCGGAGCTTGCCCCCGAGGTGCAGTTGCTGGGGATTCCTGCCCCGGTGTTTGTCATGGAGAACCCTGCGCCGGGGCTCTTTTCCACCGTGCGCCCCTGCCTGGTCCGATTGTGCGGACAGGTGGAGCGCCTCTTCGTGTCGCCGGTGGACTGTGTTCTGCCTGACGGGGCGGTGCCGGCGATGATGCTGACTTCTCCGGGCGTTGCCCCGGTTCTGGCCCCTGTTCACGGGGGGAAGCGGGGCCACCCGGTACTGCTCTCGGCTGAGGCCATGACCGGCGTGGCGGAGGCTCTGGACGGGGCCCGTTTCGATGAGGTGCTGGAGGGGTTGGGAATTGCTGATTTTCCGGTTCCCGAGCCCCGGATCCTCTTGAACATCAATACTCCTGACGACTATACTCGCTTCCTCGCGGCAGATGCCGTGGCGCAGGAGCGAAGTTGAAGGTTCAC
>CALGBT010000143.1 GCA_937884235.1 uncultured Pseudomonadota bacterium | reverse complement strand
CGGTGACCTGCTGGGCAGCGCCGCATTTTCTTCCCCCTCAGGGGCCAACACCGACCCGGCCTGGCAGGCGGTGAACCACTTTGGCAACGCCTGGAACGACCTGGCGCCGTGGGCCGGTAACAGCTACGCGCTGCTGGCTGCCGGGCAGGCAACAGGAACATCCCATTCTGGGGGCCTGGGGGGAGGCTCTGCACCAGACCCCTACGCCAAGGACGGGTTCCCCACCTACGACAACGTGGAATTCAAAGTGGTCCTGACCGCGCCGCCCGGGGCTCTGGGCTTCTCCATCGACTACATCTTCTTTTCCGAAGAATATGAGGAATATATAGGCAGCTCATTCAACGATAAGTTTTACATTTTCCTGCAGGCTCCTGTCACCACTCAGGGTCAGAAGATCGTGGTCAACACCACCGCCTGCTCCAATCCCAATGCCTACTTCGACTACGTCGATGGCGAGGGCAACAAGGTCTGCTACATCGCCATCAACACTGCGTTTAGCGAACCCTGCAGCAATCCGGCCACCAATATCTCCGGTACCGGGTTTGAATGTGGCCCGGGCGGCTCCTCCGCAGGGTCGTCCACCGGGTGGCTCTCTACCTCCTGGCCCATCGAAGCAGAAGAGACCTTTACGCTCACCTTCCACATCCACGATGCTTCCGACAGCATCTATGATTCCGAAGTCATATTGGACAACTTCAAGTGGCTCGGGGAACCCTTCGACCCGGGTACGGTGATTCACTCCAATAATCCGTAGCAGTTTCCTTCGGCCTTCCGCCGCGCCATCTTCTAGGACGGTCCCCACACTAGGTGTCATCCCGCGGGAGGGGGCACTCAAAATAGACGTGTGGCGGTCAGTCTTCGCGTGGGGCCTCAAACCGATACCACCCAGGCCGCAGCACCCCACTGTTCAACGGGAATTGCAAAACGGTGGGGATGTGCGTCTCGGCGGCAAGCGGAACGGCCCGACCAGCCAGCCCGTCAGCCAACTGCCGAAGCTTCCGAGCACTTCGCGCGGCATCATGGGCCCCCAGCCCGTCCAGCACATCGGCGTCAAGCTGGCTGTTGGCACCGACGAACAGGACCGCCTCGTCGACCTCGTCCGGAAGCGCGTTGAACTCGTTGACCACGACCCAACGAATCTCCGGATGGTCCATGACCAGCAGCGAATGCGGCTGCGCCAGCGCGGTGTCGAAATCGTGCCCTTCGTGCCGGTCGCCCTGTTGCCAGACGGTAACGACGGTGCCCCGCTCGACGTCAGCGAGGCGCGCCTGGAGAAACTCATATTCGTATTGAAAAGAATAGCGATCCGCTGAGATGTCATGGGCAGGCCTGCCCCAGGTGGCCAGGGCCAGCGCGCCAAGCAGCGCCATAGCCGCCAGCCCAGAGCGAGCCAGCCGCTCTCCTCCCGTTACCCTGGCCACCTGGGGGAGGAGTCCCGATGCCAGCAAGCTCCAGACGCCATACAGCCCTGCCGCGGCCCAGAGGCACATGACAACGATAATCGCCAGATCGTATCTGGCGATGAGCAGGTTCCAGGCAATCTCAGGTTCGTGGAAAGCGGAGACCACACGTGGTGCCACCAGCAAGTAGAAAGCCGGCACCAACCCCAGCAGGCTCCAGCGCCTGGTCCAACATGCCCAGCCAACATACGGGACAAAGAGCACATAAAGCGCCTGGTTGAGATGGTGTTCGCGCAGGAATTGCAGGGTTAGAATCCGGAACCACGATGACACATGCTCGAAGGTCCACTGGAAGGTGCCGAACTGGGTCATCTCGGCGTGAATCGAGCGGCTGGCCAGGGAGGCCAGCGCCGCCACGGCCACAAAGCCAATGTATCCGCCCGCCCAGACCAGACGACGGGCCATGCTCCCCCGGCCGGTTCCAAAAAGCAACGGCAGCACCAACGGGAAAGCCGCGAATTCGAGGCGCGTCCACCCCATGAGCACGGCGGCCAGCAGTGCGCCTGCCCACCACAGCACATCATCGGACCGTGTCGCTTCAACATAGGCAGCGGCTGCCACGGCACCGGCAAAGAGCGCGGTGACGTGGGTGGCATCGGACGCGCCGATGCGCACCATGAGAGGCTGCAAAGCCAGCAGCAGGCCCCAGGCCAAGGGCAACCACCCGGGCCACCGACGTTCGCCGTCAGCGCGGACGGCCCGGTATCCCGCCCTGGCAAAGAGCACGGCAGTGGCGCTTGAGGCCAGGATGTTCCAGCCAAAGACCCAGGCACTGCCCACCGGGAACACAACGCCGAGGCACCTGTAAAGAGCCGAGAATCCACCGCTGCCGACAACATCGGCAAGCGGGAGCGAGTCAGGTGCCTGCAAGGCAACATACCAATTGGCCGGCAGATGGGGGGCGTGGATTCGCAGTGCCAGGGCGACCAGCCCCACCAGCCCCAGCGGCCACCATACCTTGCGTTCCGAACGAGCCTGCCAGACCAGCAGCCCTGTGAGGGTCCACAGGTCCAGCCAGAGCAGGGAGAAGATAGCGTATTCCCAGAGGAAGAATGCCAACGACCAGAGTACCAGGGAAGCCGACGACAGCCAGAGCCAGTCAGTAGCTTTCGACCGTTGGCCCTGGATTGAAGGCGATGCCTCCCTCCGCAGCCAGGCCACTCCCAGCAGCGCGACCACGATCCATAGCAGCAGGCCCCACCAATGAGCGGTCCGGTCGAGTCCGGCGCTGCTCAGGGCAGCATCCGGGGAGGCCTCCTGCGCCAGATAGCCCCACCCACAATCCAGGTCCGGCAGGTCATACTCGCCATGGTCTTTGCGGCGCAGCAGGTCCACCACATTGCCCACCAGAGGCTCGATCATATTGTCATCGTCGGGGATGGCATCGACCACGTAGCTGACGCAGAAGGACTCTGTTGCCTGAAGGCATTCGGCTTCGCCGCGCGCACCCAGCAACAGCACCAGCGTCGGCCGCTCGATAGCCACGAACGCCAACCAGTAGCCAGCGCCTTCCCACATCTGAACATCTGGAGGAGTCGCAGCCTGTCGGTAGTACGGATGGCCAAAATCACTCTCGTGCAGCATCCGCGCTAGGTGATCAGCTGATTCTGGCCGCGCACAGCGATTCTGCTGGGCGAACGCCCATTGCCCGTTACCAACAACGAGGAGGCCGACCGCCACTAAAATAGAGACCCGAATAAGTCGATTCACAGACGCCTCATCACCAAGATCCAGAGAATCACTTATACCGCAAATCAGCACGGGGCGAAACAACGGCCAACATGCCTTGCCGCAACCCGCCCCACCCACACCCAACCCCAGCGCCGCCAGAAATGGCGGCGCCGCCGTTTCGCACCACCCAGCTGATCGCCGACAAGCCAGAGGCGGCGCCCGCTTGACATCGGGCGCTGTGGTAACGGGGGCGGGCAGGTTCCCTCTTCCATCGGTGTGGGATTGCGCGTATTATGTCTCTGTTCCGCCCAGAGGAGAGAACGATGAAGGCGCACCTGCTCTTGCCACTTGGATTTCTGTTGTTCTTCGCTGCCTCGTGCGGCAACTCCAACTCGCCAAAGGACGTCGGTGCGGATGTTTCCGCTGATTCGACCGTGATTCTGCCCGGTGGGGATTCGACCACTCCGGTGGAGGAGATTGCCCCCGACATCTGCCAGCCGCAATGCGAGGGGCTGCTCTGTGGCGATGATGGTTGTGGCGGGGAGTGCGGGGTCTGTGAGGGTGCGCAGGATGAGTGCATCGACGGGGCCTGCCTCTGCCAACCGAGTTGCGACGGCATCTCCTGCGGCGATGACGGCTGTGGCGGGACTTGCGGCATCTGCGACGGGCTGCAGATGGCATGCGTCGATGGGGCTTGCGTCTGCCAGCCCGAGTGTGGCGACAAGGAGTGCGGCTCGGACGGCTGCAATGGTTCGTGCGGCAAGTGCGAGGGCCTGCAAGACCAGTGTGTTGACGGGGCGTGCGTCTGCCAACCCGCCTGCAAAGATAAGAACTGTGGCGCCGATGGCTGTAATGGGACGTGCGGCACCTGCGAAGGCTTGCAGGACGAATGTCTCGAAGGGGTCTGCACCTGTGTTCCGGCCTGTGAGGGGATGGAGTGCGGCGATGACGGCTGCGGCGCCGTCTGCGGCACCTGCGCCGACGGCGATGTCTGCTTTACCGGATCCTGCTGCACCCCGCAATGCGACGGCTTTGAATGTGGCGACGACGGCTGCGGCGATCTGTGTGGCGAGTGTCTCGGCCCCCAGGATGTCTGCCAGGAGGGGCTCTGCGTCTGCATCCCCGATTGCGAAGGGAAGAACTGCGGGTCGGATGGCTGCGATGGCTCCTGCGGTGATTGCGGGGTCGATGACGTCTGCTTTGATGGTACCTGCTGTACTCCTGATTGCCTGGACAAGCTGTGCGGCAGTGATACTTGCGGCGGTTTCTGCGGCAACGCCGCGCTGGTAACCGAGGGCTGTGCAGCCTTCGAGATGTGCGTGGCGGAGGACTTCCTCTGTGAGAACTTCCCGGCCCCCGACACATGCGGCGAGAAGGAGTGTGGAGCCAACGGCCTGGGTGGGAAATGCGGTACTTGCCCCTGCCCCGAATGTGGTCCGTCGGAGACAAAGTGCGCGCAATTCTCATGCAAGACGCCATTGGGCCTGGAGTGCTGGGAGATGTTTGCCTGTCTGGGCGACTGCCTCCCCGGGGACGCTTTCTGCCAGCAGGATTGCCTGAGCGATGGCACGCCCCAGGGCACGGTCATCTTCAACAACTTGAGCACCTGCCTGGACAACTCAGGCTACTTTGATTGCCCCGACGGTGATGATGCCTGCACTGACGCGGCCTTCGAGACATGTATGGACCCCTACTACGCCTGCTTCCATGGCGATGAGTCTTGCGGAGTTCTTTACCTCTGTCTCATCACCTGTCCGGGCGGGGATACTGACTGCAGCAGCGGATGCTTCACCAGTGCCACTGTTGAAGCCCTTAATGTCTGGGACGAATTCATTGATTGTCTCACCGCCAACGACTACTTCGAATGCGTCAGCGGCGATAGCGACTGTTATGATCTGGCCTGGGACCAGTGCATCGACGAATTCCAGGCTTGCGCCAATGGCGAGATGAGCTGTCAGGATGTTTTCGGCTGTATTAAGGGCTGTAGCCCATGGGATTCCGCTTGCCCCATTGGCTGCCGTATCCAAGGGACCATTCCGGTCCAGAACTCGATTGACGATATCGCCGCCTGTGTCGAGGAATTCTGTGACCCGGTTACCGGGTTGTGCGAACAGCAGGTGCTCCTCGATGAATGTGCCGATACTTATGCCACTTGCCTGGCCCTGTAGCAGCTTCGCGTTGCTCTTTGACAGCAAATGGGCAAAGAGGTACCTTTGAACATCGATGAAGAAGCTATACAAACGCCCGCTTAGATTGGCCGTGTATGGCAAGGGCGGCATCGGCAAGAGTTTCGTCTCGGCGAACCTCTCGGTGCTCTTTGCCAAAGACCGTCGAGTTATCCACGTCGGCTGTGACCCGAAGGGTGATTCGACCCGCAATCTGACCGCGCAGAATCCACCTGAGCCGGCCCTGGGCAAGTTGCTCGACTGTGCCGCACCGCCCGAATCGGTGAGTGATCTGGTTCGCCAGGGGATTCGGGGCGTTGATTGTGTGGAAGCGGGCGGCCCGGAGCCTGGAGAGGGCTGCGGCGGAATGGGCATACTCAAGCTGTTCCAGTTCCTGACGCGTACGGGTTTCTTCAAAGAGAGCGATTACCAGGTCCAGCTCTTCGACGTCCTTGGAGATGTGGTTTGCGGTGGCTTCGTCGCCCCCATGAGGTTCGCCGCTCCGCTCACAATACTCGTTGTCGTCTCCGAGGAGGTGCATTCGCTGTTTGCCGCCAATCAGGTTGCCAAAGCCGTCCGGCGCTACGCGGATTCTGGGGTTTCCCTGGCCGGGCTGGTGCTCAACCGGCGCGACAACCTGGCCAGGGTTGACCACGTCGGGAGATTCGCTGAGGCGTTGGGTACGACGGTGATTGCAGACCTGCTCCGGACCCCTGAGGTGTTTGACGCAGACGTGGCTCGCAAACCCGTCGTGGTCCAAGAGCCGACGGGTCTGCTGGCAATTGAATTCCACCTCCTGACCGAGCGGCTTCGCGAGTTCGAACCCGAGGGCAGTGGCACCGTCACCCCGTTGGATTCGGCGACATTTGATGCCCTCATGTTCGAAGCCGCTAGACCATGAGCCAGCCGCGTCCGGCGGGTCCGCACAATCCCGATGTGCTTCTGAACTCAGTGGGCAGGAGTGTCCAGGAGGGGCTGGCCCGTACCGGCTGGCGACTGGGCGCTCTGACGCTCGGCGTTGACGGGGAGTTGCGCCTCTTCGTCGTTCCTCAAGGCGGTATTGCTGAGCAGGGCGTGGAGTTGTGCTGGGGCAGCGATGATGCGGGGGGGATTGTCGTCGCTGGCCTGGGGGGGGCTGTCGTAACCAGGGCTGGCAAGAACCCGCCAAGCAGCGCTGTTCTGGCCCAGCTTGCTCGCCTCGCAGCAGGCTCTTTCGCAGCTCTTCCACAGCCCGAATTCGAGCTGTTTCGCTGCTGCCCCGGCACCGGGGAGACCCTCGTCTTTGACAAGCAGATTACGACCCGCCTGTTTGGCGGCTGGCTGGTTGCTGGGAAGACCGGTT
>CALGBT010000142.1 GCA_937884235.1 uncultured Pseudomonadota bacterium | reverse complement strand
CGGCATCCTGCCCCCAGGGAACGATACTGTTGTCATCAGCCGAGAGGAAGACGTGGTTGGGCTGGTAGCCCATCTTCTCCAGGCGTCGGACGATCTTGTAGCAGGCGATGGCGGCGCGCTCCAACTCGGGAATACTCCGGGCCGGAGGCGGGGCGACAAACGCGTTGATCTGCGCCAGCGCGATGAGTCTGATGGGCTCGTCCCTGCGCTGCGCCTCGAGGAAGTAGAGGCGACCTTCGGGGATGGTGTGGCAGAAGAGCGGCCGGCAGTCGAATTCTTTGAACCAACGGACGAGGACCCACTCTCTGCGCGGCAGGTCGTCCAGGCTGAACTCCTCTCCCGTCACTTCTGGCAGGGCCGCGTTGGGCGACAAGGTGGCCTGCCAATCCTGCCAGTACTCCAGGGCCACGGGCGGCTGGCGGAGATGGTAGTAGTGGTCGGGGGCACGTTCGTTCACCAGGCTGAGGACGCGCTTTCTCAGGGCTGCCTCACGTGGCATGGGCAGTTGGGCGTACCATTTCGCAACTTCTCCACCCAGTTCATCGCTCCAGGCATCGGTTGCGGCCAGGAGGACAAAGACGAATTCCCGGCGGGCCGAGATGGTCCTGCCGGCATGAAAGAGACGCCCCAGGAGATCTTCCCTGGTTATGAACTCCTGGCGGTCCGTGGCACCGTAAGCTGCGGCCAGTCGATGGAGCAGACGTTGGGTGTGGGCGTCGGTTAGGGCCGCTCCCTGAGAGCGCACCAGGAGTGCCAGCGAGGCCTCCATGTGGTGGTTCTTGACTTCTTCCAGGAGGCGGATCTGCACGACTGCACGGTGTGCGGCCCCGTCGCCGTCGTCGGGTTGAGTGGCGAGGCGGCGGGCATGTTGGAGAGTGAGGTCGTAGCCGAGAACCGCCAGGGCAACTGCGGCTCTTTCGGGTGGGGGCGTTTCGCCCTTGCGGGATGGTGCCGGAGCGTTGCCGGGTGCCTCAGCGCCATTTTCGGCGGCCAGGACGAGGAGCGCCTGCCCTCTTTCCACCGTGGCTCCCTCCTCGGCGAGCCACGCGGCGACGCGTCCGGGCCAGCGGGCCACCACGGAGGTCTCCATCTTCATGGATTCGAGGATGTAGAGTGGGGCCCCGGCAACCACCCTCTCGCCGGTCGCCACGAGGAGCTTGCAGAGGACCCCTCCGGTGGGAGGCAGGTGTGGGTCGGAAATCTGGCCCGTGCCGTCGATGCCCCAGGTGACACGTAGCTCCTGGCTCGCGTGGCTGACCGTGATTTCATCTTTGCTGGCTACGTAGGCGAAGTAGCTGGGCTCACCCGTGGCGGTTACCATGACCAGGGCTCCGGGAGCCGGAAATGATGCCGAAACGTCGCCTGAACCGCTGATGTTGTAGCGATTGGGACCGCTTTTGCCGATTTCAACTTGCAGCTCTTCTGTGCCAGTGACAAGGCGGATTGGCAGTGGACCCAGGGTCGCGGCCGCGTCGGAGTTGGCGGCCGCATTGCGACCGCTGCGCACCAACTCGTATGCTGCCAACGCCGCGGCGTGCATCAGGTGGGTACGGGAGACCTTCTTGATGAGGACCGGGGTATCGCCGTCAGCGGCGGCGTTTTGCACCGGGGCAAAACCTGCAATCAGAACGATGGCGGTTGCCACCGGTCCGTCATGGCTGATGGTCAGCAGGGGCGGCCGGAGGCGATGCTGCAGGAACCAGTTGGCGACCCGCTCTGCCAGTACGAGTTGGGGGGGGCCGGCGGTGGTGGGCAGTACTTCGATGAGGTCGAGACCACCTCCCGGCGCATCGACCTGCAGGAGGCCGCGTGCCTGGTCCAGGGCCTTGACCAGCGCCTCCTTGGCGGCGTATCTGCCGGCGTAGGCGTGGGCCTGGCGCAAGGCTCCGGGTTGCGACTCGCAGTAGGCCCGTTCCCGTGCTGTGAAGGTGGCGGCGACGAAGAACTCGTCTTTGAGCCGCTCTGAAAATTCGGGCACATGGACAATGTCCAGGCCGAGTCCGTGGGTCATGGCACATCCTCTCGCAAGAGGTCTGCGGCCCGCGGGCCCACGGTGCGGCTGGCGTAGCAGGGGCGATGACCCGAGAGACGGCCGGTCCAACCCTGGATGATCGTCTGTTCGCGGCGGTGGAGGCGCTGGAGGTAGTCTGCCAGAGCGTCATCGTCGACGAGGTCCAGGGCCAGGGCGGGGTGGACAAAGAGCAGTGCGGCACCGACGTGGCCGAAGCCCAGCGAGGTAGCGAGTATTGCCGGGATGCGGTCCAGTTGTAGCGCTTCATCGGTGAGCACCAGCGGGGCCAGATCGCCAATCACCGGGTCAATGTCATCGAGGTTCGGGTTGCCCGGCACCAGGCCGGACCCCAGCATCTGCAGTGCGGCGACTGATTGCCAGCCGGCGGCGCCGCCCTTGGCGTGACCGAGCACCGATTTCTGCGAGTGCACAATGAGAGGATTGCCTTTGGTGCGGCCGAGGTGCTCTACGAGTTGGCAGAGTAGTGCCGCTTCGTTGGGGTCGTTGGCCGCGGTGGAGGTGTCGTGCTTGGAGAGGACGCGAATGTCGTCCACCGTCAGTCCCCAATCATCGAGGGCCTTCTCCAGGGGGGCTCTTCGCCCTCTGGTGCGTGCGCCCAGCGCCAGAAGCCCTTTGCCCGGTGCAGGAATCGAGGTCTGAAGGCCGTCATTGTGGCTTTCGGCCAAAGCCAGGCAGCCGTAGATGGGCAGTCCCATTTCCACGGCCTTCTCCACGGTTGTGAGGAGCAGGGTGGCCCCGCCGTGACTCTCCACGAATCCGTCCCTCCGGATGTCGTTGGGGCGGGACATGGCCCGGGGCCCGATGCCTCGGGCCAGCATGTCGTCGGTGGCTGCGGTGGCCTGCATGGAGGAGAAGCCAAGGTTGCCCTCGACGCTGAGGTCGTCGAAACCGCCCGCCACCACGAAGTCGGCCTTGCCTACCTGGATGAGGTCCCAGGCAGTGGCCAGGGAGACCGCGGCGGTGGCGCAGGCACCGACTGGATGAACGGAAGGACCGAAGCTCCCGACGTAGTCCTGGACGAGCCAGCCGGCCATGACGTTGATGAGGGTTTCCTGGAGGATGTCACCGGGGGCCTGCCGGTCCTCGCGGTAGCAGTGGTAGAGCTTGTCGAGGGAGGCCATGCCACCCATTCCGGAGCCCTGAGTATTGCCGATGTAGGCCGGGTGGATGTACTCGCGCAGCTCTTCTGGCGTGAGTCCGGCCGAGAGGAACGCCTCGGCGGAGGCCACGAGATTGAAGAGGGTGGTCCGGTCCACCTGGTTGGCGATGCGGGCGGGAATGCCAAAGCGTTCAGGATCCCATCCCGAGGGTACCTGGCCGGCTACGTAGCGGCTCAAGTGCAATGCTCGAGGCACGCGCACGACGCTGCCGGCCGGCAGCCGAACGCGGGTTTCTCCGGCCATCTCCACCACCGTCGCATCGGCGTTTGATTCGAGGAATGGCGCTGCCGCCTCGAGGTTGCTGACCGGGAAATTGAAGTCCTGTTCGAGCAGGATGCTGGCGAAGACGGGAAGCTGGTCGGGCCCAACGGCAAAGGAGTCGTCATCGAGGAAGCGAATGCCGGTGTGGGAGATGATCTGGCTTTCGAAGCGCCCCTTGACCTCCCAATCGGCGATTGGCTCGCCGCTGTCGGCGACGACAAAGCCGGCCTGATGGGCAGTCGCTTCGTACCGTATCAGTCCCATCATCCAGGCCAGTTCAAGGGCCCCTTCCAAAGAGAGTTCGCCGGTGCTTTCCAGTTGCCACCTGGTGAAGGAGTTGCCCAGGGGCGAGACCTCGCCATATCCGACCACGGCAATGGCTTTGTCCCCGGTGAGTTTCACTGAGTTGCGCCCTTCCTGTGGCCAGCGCTCGAGGGCCGGCATTGCTCCCGCGCCCTTGTGGGCTGGGTACCAGGCGTGCAAGCGGGGGTTGTAGCGCTGGTGGAGAGCGGGGCTGCTGATGGCCTTACGGTCATTCTCGGCCCTCAGTTCGGCGACGATTGAGCCAATGTTGGTGACCCTCTCGAGGCCGCCGTGGATGGCCATGATGGTGGGTTGTGCGAAGGGGTCGTCGACCCTTCCGAGCATCTCCAGTGTGGCCCCGACGATTTCTTCCGGGGCGAAGGTGCGCACGCCATGTGAGGCTTCCAGGCCGCTGCTGACATCATCGTGGACGCCCATGAGTCCGGTGCCGCGAGTCCAGCCGATGCTGAGCCCTGCCACCCGCACGTGTTCTGCCAGCAGCGGCTCGGTGCGGGCTTTGAAGAGGAGTGCCTCCAGGCCCAGCTTCAACTCGGCGTAGATGCCGTCACCGCCGAACTGCCCATGGTTGGGTGAGAGCGGCAGCAGGAAGTGCAGGGGGCGGTCGAGGTGCTCAGTCTGCGCCTTGCGGGCGAGCACCGACATGAGTTCGCTGATGCCCTCAAGCATAATGCGGTGGGCAGCGAAGGTGAGGCCCGGGTCTGTGTCGCCGGTGAGCCCGTACTGGGCGATGGCCCCGAAGGGCAGGCAAAGGTCGGGAATGAGCCCCAACTGGAAGACGGTGTCCACGATCTTGTCGATATCCTCCCGCAAGCCCTGGTTGGCGGGGATGACCACCAGTCGGCCGCCGCGGGCGGCGCTCTGGGCATAGAGCTTGCGCCAGCGGCGGGTTCGCTCGTCCGAGATGGCCGAGGTGGTGACGATGACATCGCGTCCCTGCAGCAGGAACTCCCGCACGAAGCTCTCGCCAATGGAGCCTGGTCCGGCGCCGGTGATGAGCACACTCCGACTGACGGCCCGTCCGGAGTCGGTCGTTTCCCCAGAAGCGTAGAAGCTCTCGGTGCCTGTTCGGTCGAGGACGAAGCGGACACCGAGGTCGGGGTCGGGGCGTAGCACGTAGGCGCCTGGCAGCGGGGTCATTGCCCGCAACTCCTCCATCAGTGCGTGGCGATCCAGGAGGCCGTGGCCGTTGGGCTTCATCTTGGCGTAGGAGCTGTATGCCTGTCTCAGGTACCCGTCGAGGGCCGCCACCTGGGGGTCAGCCCGAAAAGACGCGAAGCGGCGGGCGAAGGCGGAATCCACCGGGTGGGTACCCATGGCGATACGGACCATGTCTCGCAGCAGCCAGTTGCGTGGCTCACCGAATTCGACGATCTTACGC
>CALGBT010000141.1 GCA_937884235.1 uncultured Pseudomonadota bacterium | reverse complement strand
CAAATCGTCGCACTCGGCCTGATTGGGCGTGAACTTGCAGCCGCCTCCTTGGAAACAGGTATCGTCGGTGCATGGGTTGCCGTCATTGCAAACCATCAACACGCCGCCCCCGCACTCGCCGAGGGAGCACTTCTCGCCGATGGTGCAGAGGTCTCCGTCGTCGCAGGGGGCACTGTTGAGAGCGTAAGTGCAGCCAGACGCAGGGTTGCAACTGTCGTTGGTGCAGGAGTTGTTGTCGTCACAGCTCTGCACGTCGCTGGGGACGCACACGGCCTGAGCGCAGTGGTCCCCCAGGGTGCAGGCGTTCCCGTCGTCACAGGCCGCCTCATTGGGCGTAAACTGGCAGCCGACCCCAGCCACACAGGCATCATCCGTGCAACCGTTCTGGTCGTCGCAGGCCATGGCTACCCCGGCCATACAGGAGCCATCGGCACATTTATCACCCAAGGTGCAGGAGTCGCTATCGTCGCACGGGGCCGAGTTGAACGAAGTGTGACATCCTAACTCAGGGTCGCAATCCTCGTCGGTGCAAGGGTTCCCATCACTGCAGTTCGCAACGAACCCGGCGACGCAGGCTCCCGCCTGGCAAGTGTCTCCCACGGTGCATGGGTTGCCATCTTCGCAGAGGAAACCTTCGTTGATTGGCGTTGAGCCGCACTGGGCGGTGACGGGGTCGCAGGCCGCGGCGAGACACACAGACAGCGGCCCTTCCAGCGGCGGGCAGGCGACGACGCTGCCCTGGTCAAGAACGCACTGGAAGGGGATCTTCGACTTGTCGCACACCAGAGTTCCATTGCACAGATTGCCGTCCTCAAGAGGGGCACAGTCCAGGTCATTTACGCACTCACAAGCGACGGCCTCGCCAGCGCACAGGCCATTGGCACAGTGGTCGCCCAGGGTGCAGACATCGCCATCGTCGCAGTCACCGCCAATGGGCAGGTACTTGCAGCCGCCGCTCTCGGTGCAGACATTGTCCGTGCACGGATTTTCGTCATCGCAGACTACGGGGTCACCGACGCAGATGCCCGCCTCACAGTGGTCGGCAACGGTACATGGATTGCCATCCAGGCATTCCCCCTGGTTGAGGGCCTCATGCTCGCACCCCACTTCTCCGAGGCAACTGTCCGTGGTGCAGCCATTAGCGTCATCGCAAAGATTGAGGAAGTTCCCTTCGAACTCCAACGGTTCGTCCACGCTGCCATCGCAATCATCGTCAAAGCCGTTGCAGAGTTCCTGAGCCGGCGCCACCGCATCACAGTCCGACAGGCCTGCTTCAGTACAGGTTCGGTGACCCTTGCATGCCCCCCATTCATTGCCCCTTTCGCAGGGTGTCGAAAGGCTCAGGATGACCGACTTGTTCGTGCATGGGCAAACTCCCGCATCCGCCACGCACTGCACGGTGGACACGCCTTCGGCAGTCACTGTCGCCAAGCAGGAGAAACCCCAGGGGCAGTCATCGTCGGCAACGCAGCTACCGCCGCAAAAGGAGCCTTCGGCACCGTAATCGACGCAAACATCCTCGGCCCCACCGGGGCTCTTGCAATCGGCCCCGGTAGTGCACGGCCGGCAGAGATTGGCGACGTGCGAGACGCAGACATAGGCTACGTCAGGCCCGGTGCCGACCTGCTGGCAACTCCACCCGGACGGACACTCCTCCTGGCACTCCTGCGTGCAAACGCCGTCGCCGAGGTGCTCCACACACCAACCCGACTGACACGCACTGTTCTGCGAACAATAATCCAGGAAACAGCCGGAACCGGGTTGACACTCGATGAATGGCGCATCGGTGCCGCTATCTGAGCCCCAAAGTCCGTCGTCAACTCGAATGTCGGGAATCAGAATCTCCTGCACGTCGGCCTCCAACGCCGCGTCGATGCCAGTATCGAAGCCCCGGGTGGTGCCATCCGAATTGAGGTCTGCCACAACTACGTCCCCAGCATTGCTGCAAGCGACGAGCAGCAGAGTAAGGGCAAAGAGATAGCTCTTCATTACGGCCTCCTGTAGTGCTGATTGTGCCGGAAAGCGCTGGGCGGAGCAAGATGAGTGCAGGCTAGAGACCGATTTCCTCGGCAACGCCTTTCATGGCATCAAGGGAAAGCTCGATGAACTCATCAAGTGTGATACCGACCTCTTCGATGAGGGCGATGCGTTCTCGGCTTACGTTGGCGGCAAAGCGGTGCTCTTTCATACGCTTGCGAATCGACTTGGTCTTGACGTCGGCCACCTTCTTCGACGGATAGACCAGGGTGCAGGCGACGATGAGACCGGTGATGGTCTCAGCCG
>CALGBT010000140.1 GCA_937884235.1 uncultured Pseudomonadota bacterium | reverse complement strand
ATTACACCAAGGAGGCAGGCGTCCGGAGTCTGGAGCGAGAGATTGCCTCCGTCTGCCGCAAGATTGCTCGGGAGTTCATCAAGAAGGGCATGCCAGCCAATGCTCGGTTCGCAATTACGCCGGCCAAAATCGAGAAGTATCTGGGTCCGCATCGATACACGTACGGCAAGGCCGACTTGCAGGACATCGTCGGTACCGTCAACGGGCTGGCAGTGACGGCGGTTGGCGGAGACCTGCTCTCGGTGGAGGCCACGGTGGTGCCTTCCGCCGACCAGTCCAGTGGCAAGCTCATCATTACCGGGATGATCAAGCAGGTGATGGAAGAATCCGGACACGCCGCCTTGACTTATGTGCGGTCGCGAGCCGAGGCACTCAACGTCGACGAGACGCTCTTCTCCCGTAAGGATATCCACGTCCACGTGTTGGACGGGGCAATTCCCAAGGACGGCCCTTCGGCCGGCATCACCATGGCTACGGCCATGGTATCAGCACTGACGGGCATCCCGGTGCGGGGCGATGTGGCCATGACCGGAGAGATCAGCTTGCAGGGTAGGGTGCTGCCCATTGGTGGCGTCAAAGAGAAGTTGATCGCGGCACATCGTGGCGGGATCAAGAAGGTCATCATTCCCAAGAAGAATGAGAAGGATTTGCGGGACGTTCCTGAGGTTGTGCGCAAGAACATGGAGATCGTCTGCGTTTCCCACGTCGATGAGGTCCTGCGCAATGCCCTCAAGGTGGATGACCCGGACAGCATCTTCAAGGTTGAAAAGCCGTTGGTCGCGGCCGGTACAACTCGTAGAGCCGGTGCGGCGCGGCCAAGTTCGTCGCGGGCACACTAGCTCTCGTTAGCGAAGAGGAAGGGTAATTCATGAATTTCGAGTTCAGGCACGTCTTCCCGGTTCCAGTGGAAGAACTGGAGCGAGTGCTCTTTCACGAAGAGTTGTCCGGCTTTCTCCAGGACAGAATGAGCACCATCATGGAGATAGAGCCAATACACGTGGTGCGCAACGGCAATCGCCTGGAGCGCAAGGTGCGATACCTGCCAGTTCCCATGATCAAGAGCGTTGGCCCCAAGAAGGTCGAGCCGGAGTGGATGGAATGGATGGAGGAGTCGACCTATGACTATGCCTCCCATCGCGGCCAGTTCAAGAATGTGCCGGCGCGACGCACTATCGCCGATCTCCTCATCAACCACGGCACTCTTGAAATAGTCCCTGGCCCGGGTGGTGGTTGCACCGAGATCCTGCGCGGTGAACTGAAGGTCAAGGTCTTTATGATTGGCAAGATCGCAGAGCGGGTTATCCATCTCAATGCGGTGAAGATCCTCGAAGAGCAGGCCCGAGTGGTGGAAGGTGTCATCGCCGAGAAGCTCGTCTGACCCTCTACTCCTCGTTGAGCAGGGCGTCCCAATCCACCGCCTCACGATCCGGCAGTTTCCCATGGGCAATAGTGATTTGCGCCTGACATAACTTGCAGAGCAGCCCCGATTCCTGGTCCACCGTCTTAATGGTGCCTTTGGCATCGGCCATGAGGCAGCCTTCCTTGGGGCAATGGCCGAGTCCTAGCACGTGGCCCAGTTCGTGATTGACGACCTTAACTGTGCGAATCGCCATCTTGCGCCGGTTGTTGGTCTTGCGCGTCAACCTGTGGGTGGAAACCACGCAAGTGGTGCCGCCCACGGAACCGAGGCCAAAGATCCCCCAATCGCGGGTCTGGCCCTTGGTCGTGGAGATATCTTGGCTCGTGAAGCCGATGGCAATGTCGCAGTCGTCGCGGACCGAGACGGTCTCTTCCAGGAAGCGCAGCAGTTTGTCGGCCCGGTGTCTCCGTCGAGGCTTGTAGAAGGCCTCAGCTGGCATCTTCACCTGTTGCAGAACTCTGACGCGATAGCCATACAGGTATTTGATTCCCAGGACCGCCTTGCCGAGCAATGCGCGGTCGTACTTGCCCAGTGGTTGCAGGCAGATGCGAGGTCCTCGGTCGGTGGCTTCAGCACGGGCTGGGGCTGCGGAGAGTAACAGCAGAGGGAACAGCAGAGCGAGGGTCAGAGCTAGTCGAGTCATGCCTATCTCCCGGTACATGTGAGGCGGAGGGACACGCTACTCCTCTTGAAGTTCCACGTCGAAGAAAGGGGTCCCATTGCCACAGAATCGAGCCGAGGAAGAGTCCAGATCCAGAGGAACTCGATAGGTTGCCACCCGACCATCCTCCCAGTCTGAGCGAGCCTTGTCGAGGAGCACTGCCGCGGCCGATTCAGGGTCCTCGCTGGGGGCCAGCATGACGCGTACCCAGCGCTCGCCGGTGCGAGCCTCAAAGGGGGGGCATTCACAGTCGACGGGATTGTACCGAAGAGGGGCTGGGCCGGCGGCAAAACCCTCCTTCAAGATGAGAGCAGTGGAGGCGAGCAGATCTTGCCGGGCATTGGGTTGCGAACAGGAGCAGGCCAGCGCCGCAAGTAGCAACAAGGAGTATCTCATAGGGCCCTCGGCAAGTAGATTATCGCAGTGGCAGCAATCCCCCACAAAGCAGCAGAAAGAAGAACCGGCCAATCGCTGAGCAGGGCTTCGGTGGGCGAGGTCGCGCGGGCCGAGTTCCGGGTGAGTCGAGCGAAACGCCAGAGGCCAGCAACGACAAAGGGTACAGTCAGAATCAGGCCCCGGGTGCCGAAGTTCTCGGCAGCCCGAGGAGAGAGGGTGTAGAGGGCGAACACCATGGCTGCGGCCCCCCCCGTCAGTCTGAAGAGAAGGCTGGTGGGGCCGAGACGGTAGCCCTTGAGCGCAGCACGCGCCTGGATGCCCCGCTCGCCCAGCAGTAGCAGCTCATGAAGTCTCTTGCCGAGGCCCAGGTAGAGCGAGAGCAGGAAGGTGCAAATGAGGATCCACCAGGAGATGGGTACCTCAATGGCCAAAGCGCCGCCGACTACCCTGAGGATGAACCCGAAGCTGATGAGCACCACATCAAAACCTGGCACCCGCTTGAGCCTGAAAGAATAGGCGAGATTGATGGCGAAGAAGGTGGCAATGACGACGGCCAGCTGTGCCCGCCACCAGCATGCCAGACTCACGGCGCTCAGGACCAGCAATGCCGCGGCGAACCAGGCCGCAGCAACTGGCAATCGGCCAGATGCTACCGGCCGATTGCACTTTTCGGGATGATGCTTGTCAGCCTCGCGGTCGACAATGTCGTTGACCAGGTAAACTGCTCCCGCAGCCATGCAGAAAAGTGCCGCGGCTACCAGGGCTCCAAGTATGGAGTGGATGTCCGAGAGTTTCAGGGCGAAGAGCACCGGTGCGAGCACGAAGACGTTCTTGGCCCACTGGCGCGGACGCATCCCCTCAATGACCACTCCCAGAATCATGCCTGCCCGCTCCGTGGTGGTTGGCGATGGAAGAGTACCAGGCAGGCAGGGAGCACCAGCAGGTCCCCCAGGAGCGCCATGACCAGAGTGAAGCTGGCCAAATAGCCAAACTGCTTGAGAGCAACGAACTCACTGATGAGGTCTACGAGGAAACCGCCCGCCAGAATCATCGTCGTGACAACCATGGCGCGTCCCGAGGAGCGCATGGCCGCGTAGATTGCGTCGTGCTGCTCAACGCCCGCCTCCAATTCCTCTTTGTAGCGGGCGATGAAGTGGATCGTGTCATTGACGGCAATCCCCAGCGAAATGGAGAAGATGATGATGGTGGCAGTGCGCATTTCGATGCCCAGTGCGGCCATCAGCGTCAGGGTCGCCACCAGCGGAAAGATATTGGGCAGAATCGAGAGCATGCCAATACGGAAGGAGCGGAAGAGCAGAACCATGAGCAAGAAGATGAAGATGAACGCCGTAGAGACAGAGAGAAGCATGTCATGGACGATGAACGACAGCGCCTTCTCCACAAAGGTCATGGTACCCGTGATGGTGACATCAAACCGGGGGCCGAGGGAGGCATTGCTGGTGAGGTTCTGGGCGATGGACTGTTCGAGTCGAGTCCGCACCGTCTGCCACCCGGAACTGCCGTGGTCGCGCAGGAATAGGGTCAGCCGGGCGGCGTCGTAGTCCAGGGTTGTGTAGCGATCCAGCATGCCTTGATTGCCACTCTCTACCGGCAGCAGAAGTTGCGATACCGCGGCCCGAGTTTCAGGAATGGAGAAGGCCTCAGGGGCACCGCGGCGGAGCGCCTGATGGAGCTGCTTGACGAGGCTGGCGAAGGACTCGATTCGGCCCACATGCGCGGCGGCCGCTTCATCATTCATGACATCGGACCGCAACATGTCCATGGCCCGCAGTAACTCCGGGTCCTTGACCGATTCAACGCAAACGCCCAGGCGAGAGCGATGTCTGTCAATGGTGTCGACGATGGTATCTATAGGCAGCAATTCCCCGGGCTCAACGAGGGCAGCAAAGCCCTCTCTGATGGGGGCCAGGGCGCGTTGGGTTCGGGCCGAAGTGACGCAGACGAGGTTCTCGGGGCTGGAGGACTCCACTGTCAGGCAATCGGCTGTGCTCTCGCACTGGGCGTTGTCGTAAACCTTGCCCCGCACCAGCAATTCGTGGGGGATGACTGGGGACATATGGGTCTCCATGGCTTGAGTTGCCCGGGAGACGGGATTGGAGTCGGGGACCTCTTCCAGCAAGTGATTGTTGATGCTGAGGTTAAAAATGACGAAGACCACCGCGAGTATCGTGACTGCGGTGCCGGCGCAGAAAATGGCCTTGGCATGGGCTACCGAAAAACGGGCTCCACCATCCAGAATGCGGGTCAGGAAAGTGTCCTCGCGCACCTCGCGTAGCTTGGGCTTCACCATGCTGAGGGCCACGGGCAACAGTGTCATGTTGACGACAAACGTGAACATCACGGCGATGGCCGTGTAAAGTCCGAAGGAGGCGATGGTGGCAATGGTGGCGGTGGTCAGAGAGGCAAAACCGATGGCCGTGGTGGCGCTGGTGAGAAAGCACGCTTTGGAGAGCATGACCACGGTGCGCCGCACCGACTGTTCCACAGTTTTGCCCGCGGCCCGTTCCTCATTGTATCTCGAGAGAATGTGGACGGCGTCGGCGACGCCAACCACCAGCACAACTACTGGAACAATGTGGCTGATGATGTTGAGGGGTTCGTCGGTCCACTGCATGAACCCCACCGAGCAAACCACCGCCACCATCACGATTATCTGGGGGAGGAAAGTGGCCGTGGCTGAACGGAAGAGCAGAAAGAGGAAGAGGGTCATGATAAGCATGGACAGCGGTGCAGTCTTGACGATGTCTTGCACCGAAAGCCGAGCGTACTCCTCCGTGACCACAGGAATGCCGAAGGTCTCGACGGTAGTGGTTTCGCCCAGACGTTGACGCTCTTTCTCCATGATCTCGGCCAACCCGGTGAGGAACTCCCGCCTCGAAGTTGGATGGTTGTACGCCATGTCAAAGCGGAAGAGGATGGCGGAGGCACGTCCATCGTCGGAGAGGAACATTCCGCGGTACAGTTGGTGGGCTTG
>CALGBT010000139.1 GCA_937884235.1 uncultured Pseudomonadota bacterium | reverse complement strand
GTAGATAGCGGCACCTACCTCGTCGACATACAGCATGAAGACGTGCCTTTCGTCGCCAACTTGACCCTCACTCACCCACACCATGGCGAAGGAGCCATCGGGTCTGGACACGACTTCCACGTTGCCCTGCCAACCGGAGCCAAAGCTATTGGCAAGCAGCTCCGAGGACAAGTTATCGTCGGCATCTATGATCCGGTAGACAACTCCATAACCGTCGCCATCTTTTCCTTTACCCATCCATGCGGCTAAGGTATTTCCAGTCTTTGTCACGGCAACAGACGGGCCAATCTGTTCCTTTCCTGAGGGAGAACTCAATGACAACTCGTCCGTCAGGAAGCTCCCGCTGGAATCCAACTTCCGAGCGCTGACACTTGGATTCCATTCGCCAGGAGGCGCAGTTGTCCAAAGAACCCAGGCACTGCTTCCCGCGGTTGCGATGGCTGGCTCCGACTGCCCGCCGGGCACCTCCTGATGCGGGGAGAACTGGTCACTTGTTGGAATCCCGTCACTGTTAAACCGACTCCATGTCACACCTCCATCATCGTCCCCAGGAGCAACACCGGCCCATACTGCTACGAACCCATCCTCCATAGGCGAAAGATCAACGGCATGTTGATTCCCGATTGAGAAGCTATTCAAATGCAAATCCTGACCAACTGGGGTGCAGTCGCCAGCCAGAACTCGAGCAAATATTCCGGTCCCTCCGTTGGGCACTCCTTCCTGGAATTTGCTCGTCCACGCGACTACATAGTTACCGTTCGAAAGAGCCACAATACTAGGGGTGGTTTGAGAATTGGACTGATTTGCGTTCACCGTGAACTCGTTTCCAAGAGGAGAACTGTCCTGAGAGAAGCATCTACCTCTGATGTCCTTGAAGATGTTTTCGGTACTTTCAGCAGCCTGCCACACCACCGCGAAAGAACTGTCCGAACCGAAGGCTATAGACGGTGAACTCTGCTGTAGCAGTTCCTCACTGTTCACTTTGAAAGGCGGTGTGACCGGTGCCGTTCCTCCCGAGATGATGCGAGCGAAAATATCCCCCTCGTCGTCAGACTCTGACATCCACGCTACACCGATGTTATCGTCAGGGGAGACGGAGATAGAGGCGCTATTTTGATCACCGTTCAGCCCCAAAGAAACGATGAACTCACCAACCTTGCCGTTAGTACAACCGTCCCATTCAACGTCGTTGCCGTCATCACACTCCATCCCTTCGGGAGGACATTTTCCGCTTATGCAGACCTGTCCCTTGTCGCACTCCCCACAGCTACCACCGCAACCATCGTCTCCACAATCGAGTCCATCACACGAGGGAGAACAGTCCAGGCACTGCCCCTCCGAGCAAGTCTTGTCCTGAGCCTCGCAATTCTCGCCACCGGGCATTGGACCTTGACCCACCTCGTCGCATTCTGTCGCCGCTCCATTGCTACACATGGGCTCGCCAGGAGGACAATTCCACGGCACGCACGCGACCTCCACGCAGGAGTGTTTTGGATTACATGCCTCCGTTGTCGATGACATGCCGTCCTCACTACACTTCGCCAATTCGTCAATTGACGAGCAAAACGAAGACCCCGGATCGCATTCAAGGTCAAGGCAACTTCCATCGACGCAAACCATGTCCAAGCCATGGCAGTCGACTTGAGCCACCACTTTAGAGCCGAGGCTATTGCAGGTGACAGCTAGCGTCCCATCGCAATAACTGGAATTTGGGGAACAAACCCAGTCGAGGCAGAATCCCAGATTGCAAAAGGTACCTTCGTCGCAAGCTGCTTCTTCAAGAGACATCCCGTCTTCTGCGCAAGTGGCGGTCGTTACTCCATCTATGCAGAAGACTTGTTGGGGCTCACATATTGTGTCCAGGCACGCCCCTTGAAAGCAGTGTTTGTCGGACTGAGAGCAATCTTCCTCGTATTGAATCTGCGTTCCATCGTCGTTGCAAACCTTAGAGACCTTACCCTCACACCAGGTCCCGCCCGGCTCGCACACGTAGTCCTCACAAGTGTCCCCCTCGCAGTACTCATCCTCGCCGCAGGTTTCTACAATCTGCCAGCCGGAGCCATCAAGGCAGCTTAGGACAACGCCTTCTTCGCATTTGGTTTCCCCTACCGAGCATTTGATTCCTACGCAGAAGCCTTCCGAACAATACTCATCTGTCAGACACTGCTCAGTTAGAAGGCATTCCACGCAGATCTCAAGGGCGAAATCGCAGACAAGCCCCAGATCTTTGCAGTCCTTGTCAGAGCTACAGGCGTAGGTTCCGTGACACTCTGCGTCAGGACCACAGAAATCACCATCAGTACAGTCGGCGTCAATCACGCAGACCACGCACTCTCCAACGGCGTTGTCGCAAACCAATGAGCCCGGGCAGTCTACAGAGCTAACGCAAGAAAAGGGCTCACAGACGCCAGCGTCTGAACATTCCTTCTTAAAAGGAGTACATTCACCGCAGACTCCTCCGCACGCATTTCCACCGCAGTTCTTCCCCTCGCAATCTGGAGTACAGATCTCGCTCTTGACATCGTCCGCCATCGCCAAAAGGTCAGACGCGTCTACAGAATCCTTCAGAACCTCGGCGGAATTTCCACCATTGGAGCAAGCTAAGGCAAGAATGATCATGCCAAGAAATAGCCGCCGCATTCTGGTACCTGTCATTGTTTGCCACCTCTCACCAAGTTCTAGGGCGATTATGCAGGACAGTGGAGTCCTTATGCAAGGCCGTGGAAAAGGGGTGAGAGATGGCAAGGAGCGAGAATGGCAAGGTCATGTGAAGCGGTACAGCCGCGAGTTCAAGAAGGCCGTGATACGTGCCGACCAGGACGATCCCCGCCCCGATCAGCAACATTGAGGCTAGTTTCCCTTCAACCGTGGCAGGATGAATGTCCTGGGCAAATCCGAGAGTAGTGGTTGTCAAGAGGCTCCACCAGAGCGAATTGCCAAAGGTTGCAAAGAACGGCGTCGCACTACTCTCAAGGCGGAACATGGCCACTGCCCCGAGTACGATGGCCACAACCGTGACGACACCAACGGTCTGAAAAGCGGACACCGCAGAATTCCTGTTGAGCAGAGAGTAGAAGAACTTGCCATGCACCGATAGACATCGGTTGCAATAGCCACCTCTATCCGGAAGTCATCCCCTGCGGGCACTGCGGCACCAGCATGACGGCCTGACAATGAATCCAGATGTAGGCGATCAGGATGGAAGAGTCGAATTCGAGGGCGCAATTGACGACCCGCTCGTAAGAGATGCTATGGCCAACACCGTTGACGGCGGTCAGGATGCTTTTCGAGTGCGCCGGATGACATACGGATTCTAGCTTAGGACAGAGACCTCACTTGTGACCAAATTGTGACCACAAGACCGGCAAGGACGCGCAAAACGGAGCAAATTGGAGCAAGTGGGGGATGGGGCGGAAAGTGGCCTGGGGAGCGGGAGAGCGGCCTATTGACTGGGTCTTCGGTTCGGCCTCTGGTTGCATTGTAAGGCCGATGCTCTCCCAACTGAGCTATTCGCCCGAAACTAAGACTGCCACTGTCTATCCTGCTCGTTCCTCCATGTCAAGATCTGGTTGATTTACCGCCGATTGTGACCAAATTGTGACCAGAAACAGTGATGTGTCTCCCACATTAGTCATCGGCACGAGAATCGGCGTCCTCAAGCGCTTGGGCGAGAAGTTCCATTAGACCAAGCTCACGCGCCAACTGCTCAGCATGAGCTCGGTCAAACTGGCCTGCTCTAGTTTGAACCATGATCATACCTAGCACGTCCCGGTACTGCCGGTCCGAAATCCGATTTCCGGATTCATACCACTCGAGCTTCGTAACCACCATCTCCTCTGGCGCACAGATTGCCACTCTGGCTGTTCCCTCATCGCCCAAGGTCACGAACCGTCGGCGAGAGAAAGAGCCCCGGTCGAAGGACCGCATGGGAAGTATGAAGAGATCTACTTTGAACATGGAATCGAGATGGATGATGTTGAATGACGAACGGTTGGAAAGTGCCTCGAACGCAGCTTCTCGGTCAACGTAGTAATCACTCTCTACCGCGGTGACGAAAGAGGCGAGTTGGCCCGAACTCAAGTCAATTACCAGGTCAGCATCCTGGGTCATACGCGGCATTCCGTGAATGCTGCTGGCGAAGGAACCACCAACCATATAGGGGATGCCTTCTCTATCCAGGATGCCAATAACTTCCAGCAGTACTTCCAGGGGGGATAGCACCGTGGCCCTCAATGCCTTCGAGAAAGGAATCTAGCCGCCAGCTTGTCACCCAGCATCAATCTGGCCATCTCAGTGCGCAAGTCTTCTTCGCTGAGTTTCGCCTGCCGCTGCCGAATGCCAGTTGCGGCCCCTGCCCAGGCAGTGAGACAGAGCTGCGAGACAATCTGCGCCTTCTTCGCAGGCGAGGCCTTTGCCAAGAGGGTCACATATACTTCCTGCGCGGACGAACTGGTATCTTCAAACATCCTCATGAATTGCTCCATTGTCTCCTGTTCAATTCTAGTCCTTGCCGTTGCTCAGAGCAACCGAAAAGCAAAGCTGTAGCACGCACGCTCGCATATGCCCTCGCGCATAATGCGCGAGACACCCCGTCCGCTCTTCTCTGTACACCAGGAGACAGTGACGGCGGCGTTATTTGGGGTCGCTTCGACGCTGCCGGTGCTCCGATGTCGCCACAGGTTCTAGTCGCGGAAGACACTTTGAACAGTCAGCAATTTCCGGCCGTGGCGACAGTTGGCAATGATTCGTGGGTAGTTTGGCAGACTTCCGGTGTAGACGCAGATGGCGCAAGCATCGCCGCGAGGAAGTTCGGATTCAATGGCGGATACTTGACGAGCGAACTCCAGGTCAATGAATTCTCGGTTGGCGACCAGGTGGGTCCCGACATCGCGGTGGGGGCAACAGGAGATGTCTTCCTCAGTTGGCTGAGCGATGGGCAGGATGGGGACAGCAATGGTCATGTGTCTGGCCGTGGAGATTCCATGGTGGCCTACGCGGCAACCCCTGGCCGGAACGCTCCAAACACACGGTGCTTTGTCCCGGTAGTGGACAGAAGCCGGGCGAGGCTACGGGTCAGGGACGAACTGCACTCTGATGCCTGCCATTCGAAGATCCGCAGTTCCTGAAGGCCATCCAACAGGGCGGATCTTATATGGGTCCGGGCAGGGAGGCCATCCCACCCCTGGCCTGCTGGTCAGGGTTGATCATTTGGACACACTCGGCAAATTGCTTGGTTGGGAGAACTACTCCCACGAGGAATGCGGTCGCGAGATCATACTTGAGCAGCCGGCGGCCTGGCAGCATCGATAGTCAGAATATGATTGCGACTTCTGGCCAGCACCAGTTCAACATGGGAGCCAGTTGTTACACAATGTGACCAGATTGTGACCGCAAGTCCAGCAAACAGGCGCAAAAGGAAGCAAATTGGAGCAAGTGGGGGATGGGGCGGAAAGTGGCCTGGGGAGCGGGAGA
>CALGBT010000138.1 GCA_937884235.1 uncultured Pseudomonadota bacterium | reverse complement strand
AGACCACAATCCCACCACTGCAGGGGCCACTGCCGCATGACATTTCCAATTCCTTCTTGGCCCCGTCGGAATCGGTCAGCTGAAACTCCTCGTCAACCACTCCGTCGCAATCGTTGTCAAGTCCGTCGCAAAGACCATCGACCTGGCCGGTGTACCCCGGCACAGCCGACGGGTCGCAGACCCAGGTTCCCGCATCGCAAACAACTTTCAGAGCATCCCGGCCGGTGAAACAGACTCCTTTGGTGGGACAACTACTTAGATCGGGAGAAAAGAGGCCCTCATCGGCGATGCCATCGCAATCGTTGTCCAAACCGTCGCAAATCTCTTCTTCAGCCTCGGCATCATCCCCACCGGTCATGGTTGAGCAAATGGCCAGGCCACTTGACGGACGGCATTGCACTATGCCCGGTCCGCAAAGCCCGTAGCCTTCGCATTCATCTCCCAGCAAGGCGCCTTCAAAGTGCATCCCGTTATCGACGGTACCATCGCAATCGTTGTCCAGGCCGTCACATCTCTCGGACTCGACTTGCTCCATGCTGCCCCCCGGACCGGAGGAGCAAATGGCCTCACGACTGGCGAGGTGACACTCAACCACGCCTTCGCCGCAACTACCCGCGGCCACGCAGGCTTCGCCAATGGACTTGCCTGCCAGATGGATCCCTTCGTCCACCGCTCCGTTGCAGTCGTTGTCCAACCCATCACACCAGGTCTCATTCACCTGATGTCCAGCGACCTCTTCGGTGGAGCATACCGGAACCCCCATGACGCAAACCACCTCTACGGCGTCCCACTGGGAGGCGCATACGCCCAGGTTGGGGCAAATGACGCTCTTGAGAGTTGATAGTGGTGTAGGTACATCATTGGCGGGGTCTAAAGAATCGGGGATACAATCGCCGTCTGCGTCGGCGGCGAGACTCTCCAGGGCATCGGGGATACCATCTCCGTCGGAATCAACGGGCGAATCCCCGCCTCCCCACTCGATGCCGTCTTCCACTCCGTCATGGTCGCTGTCAGCGGAGGAGGGAGAGAGACCCACCGCCAACTCCTGGCTGGCGGTCAGACCATCACCGTCGTCATCGGAATCAGCGGCAACGCAAGCCCCCTGCACACAGACCTTCGCCCCCGGGCAATGGTCGACATCAGAGCAGGGGCCGGGAGCATCGGAGCAGCCCGTGGCCCAGATGAGCAACAGGGCAGAAAGAAAGCAGTAAGAAAGCAGGTGGACTCGCACGCACATGCCCTCATTGTGCCGTGTTGCCCCGAGCTATGCAAATTGTTCGCGCAGGTGCCCGGGAGGTCGCCCTACCCTCCCCAGGTGGTGCGATGAGGTGGCCTTCCCTGCCGGTCCAGGATCGCCCATGTTTCCACGTTTGGCCGACGCTCCGTGGCCTGGCGCAGCAGCATCTCCAGTTGGGCCCAGGAAGGTCCTTCCGCCACCGGACCCGGGCCCAGCAGGCTCACTTCAGATGCTCCTTCGCAGACGACATGGCCGCCTAGCAGCGAGGGCCGAACACCGGCAGCAATGGTGCCAAATACCTCTGCGCTGGCCGCGTCGGCATCAATTCCGTATGCCAGGTCATCGTCATGGAGGATCACCTTGCTGCCCAGCCCCAGCCCCAGAGCCCGGGCCGCCTGGGGAAGGATGAGATCCCGTTTCGCACGTAGAGGAGGCTGTCCTGCAGGGAGCGCCTCACACCTCGCAGCAGCCAGGGTAAGACGATGGCCGCCGGCTGATAGGATGAAGCTCTCATTGCCGCACCGCGCGACCCCAACTACTGCAGAGTACTGGTCAGACTGCGGCACCGTTCCCAAAGCCCGGGCCTCACCGGAAAGGGAGGTGAAAAGCCAACCCCGCTCCGGCGTGAGCAGGAAGAGAGCGCCGGCATCATTCCAGACCCAATACCATCCCGATCCCCAGCGACGGATGCGCCAGCCAACGCCTTCCGGCAAAGCCCCCCCCTGCCACGCCCCCACAAAGTCGGAACCGGCAATGAGATCGGTGATCTGTATCTGCAGCTTGTCAACCCTGAGCACGGCCAATCCATTGCCATGGATGTCGATATCGTCAGCTTGAAGAGAGAGCCTCTTGCCCATTTGCTCATCGGCAGCCGTGGCAACCACATCTACCATGCGCTGCTGCAGATCTGTGGTGAAACGCAGGACCAGGGTCCCGGCAACATGCTCGACTCCATCATATGCTCCGGCGGCCCGCGGGTGTACTGCGAGCTTCCGTTGCCGCAGTGCGAGAGCGAGCCTTACTGCGTTCCCGGCCTCACCTGGTGGCGCCTGGGGGTGCTGGACCGGGAGCGCTGCAGACTCTGCCATGGGCCGCAAGCGTGGGGCTCCTTTGGCAGATGCCAGGGCCGCCGCCACCCGGTCGGGCAGTTCCTTGATATCGGCTGCCGTCAGACGCAGGCCCCTACCAAAGAGGGGGCAGTACACCTTCTGCCCCTTGCGGTGCAGCCCTGCGAGGAGCCCGATGACAAGTTCTTGAGAGAGGTCTTTGCGCCCCAGGCCCACTAGCTGGTCAGCAAGGCTCAGGGCCCTCATGGATTCCCGGAGGGGCAGAATCGTGCTCTCAAACCCACAATGCGCCACCCTGGCCTTCTGCGTCATACAGCCGCGAATGCCACTGGCCATAACTCCCATCGCACAAGCATAGACAGGGTCCGCACTGGCAATCTTCCTGCCCCCGGGGGCGAGAATGGCGCTATTCCGCATTGCCAGCAATCGCGGTGCATGACTCCGCAGCCAGTCGACCTGAGAGGCAGCGCCCACGCTCAAGGTCTGCCGGGCGCCAACTCTTTCAACCGCCCCCGGATACCCCAGCAGCCGGGCCGCTTCGTCGACGGTTCGGCGCGCCGTTGATTCGACCTGTATGCGGAACCAGACGGTGTCGTCCCCATCCTGAAAGCGCTCCCCACAACGACCGCAGAACCTGGTGAGGACAAGACTTGCGCAGCGGGAGCAGACGGGCAACAAGCACCCTCCCATCAGATTGACGTCAGTCTGCTTTCCCATGCCCCTTACTCCTTCGACGAAGTGCCCGTGGATGGACAATCAGCGCCGTCGTGACCCGGATTGCCACCGTCAACCGGTTGGGGTCATAGTAGGCCTCAGCATGCTCCAGAGTGGCACTGCGCTGCCTTTCCAGCAGCGCCGCACTTCCGGCTTCGTTGCCTTCGCCGGCGAGGTCGTCAAGGCTCATCTGTCGAGTCCGGAAAACCACCTCGATGTCCCGTCGACGCCGCGACTGGAGGCTCATTAGCCTGGCCCTGGCATCTTGCGTGCCCGCGACAGCTTGCAACTCGGCCCCGTTTTGCAGGCGCTCCCAGGCCGCCTTGAGGATGCTCTCCTCGACACGATCGCCCGAATCCTGCACCGCTGCGGCAAGCGTTGCACAAGCTCCGGCGCTGACAGGCCGAACAGGCCCGCCGGACAGCGGCGTAGATAAGCCAAACCGCAGCGTGACTGGGGCCGCGGAGTACCAGGTGGCCTCGAAGCGTGCCAGCAGTACAGACTCTCTGCTCCCGAACACGCAGTCGGCTACGGCATTGGGAATGGCAACCAGTTGCACCCTCCCCGCAGCCCGTCGCACCAACTCCGCAAGGCGATGGAGCGGCGCCATCGCCGCTGGTTCGTCAGCACAGTTGAGGCCCATGGCCGGTTCCAGTCCCGGTAGCTGAAGATAGATTGCACCGGCTTCTTCCTTGACCTCGCCCCCCAGACAGTGGGCGGCTCCACGGACCACTTTGAGTAGTAGCTCACGGCTCATGGCCCGACCACGCCATCGAGTAGTCTGGAGGTCGCCTCACGGGACTTCCGGTAGCGCTCGGCGGCCCTTGTCACATGGTCATTGAGTGCATGAAAATTGGTCTTGAGTGTCTCGTCGTCGGAGGCGGTGCAGATGGCCTGAGCAACCATCTGCTGGAGGCTCTCCTCCTCCTCAACAAAGGAGAGGATGGCCTCTAGCTCGCCGATGGCCTGAGTGAACAGTTCAAGCTTGCGTGTCAGCAGATCCAGCACATGCTCCTCGTAGGTTCCCAACGTCACAAAGTGCAGCACATTGGTGATCTGCTCCTGTCCGTAGCGATGGACACGGCCAATGCGTTGCTCCAGCCGCATGGGATTCCACGGCACATCGTAGTTTATCACCGTACGGCAATGCTGGAGATTGAGCCCCTGGCCTCCGACCTCCGTGCAGAGCATCAGTCCGCCGTCGCGCCGAAAGCGCTCCACCTGCTCCTGCTTCTCAGGGGCAGACATGCGGCCGGTATAGGCAATCACGGGGATGCCGCGCTGAGCGCAGAGTGCAGACAGCCTCTCGTGGGTGGCAAAAAACTCCACATAGGC
This sequence comes from uncultured Pseudomonadota bacterium, assembly GCA_937884235.1. Lineage (GTDB taxonomy): Bacteria > Myxococcota_A > UBA9042 > CAIXZC01 > CAIXZC01 > CALGBT01. The sequence continues at coordinate 1,120 of CALGBT010000138.1, read as the reverse complement.
CACTGCGGCATCCGGCTGGAGTTCTTGCACCTCTCGAACAAAGGCCTCCATCTTGCCCGTGGGAGGCAATTCCCGGCCCAGGGCGATGACCTCTGCCAGCAAGCAGGCATCGTCTTCTTCAAGCCTTGGCAAGACTACATTGCGCACCGTTGCCAGCACTGCGTCGGGGGACGAGCAGCTCTCCTTGAGGAGCAGAGTGAGAAAGAGCATGGCGGTAGAGCCGCTCCGGTCAACCCCAGCTTGCCCGCCGGCCGTGGCACGAGAGTAGACAGCACGCACCAGGGCAAGGGTCCGCCCCAGAAACTCAGCCTCTCCCTCGTGAGCTTTGCAGCGAATGAGGCGGAGGTGCCTGGGCGGCATCTGCGGAAACGCGGTCTTGCGCCGATTGCGAATCATGTAGCGACCGCAGAAAGCCCGGAGCCGGGCAACATCCTTGACTCGATATCGGCTGACCAGGAAATCCGCTGCAAACTTGCGAAACGACGGGTAGACGGCGGGGTCGACAAGGGATAGAAGGCTGAAGAGTTCACGCAGGTCGTTCTCGATGGGGGTGGCCGTGAGCAGCACCAGACGCTCAGTACGCAGACTCCTGACGAAGAGGTGGGCAACAGTGCGTGCGTTCTTCAGAGAGTGAGCCTCATCCACCATTACCAACCCGAACCTGCGGCGGCGAAGGCGACGTGCAACCTCACCCTGCTTGGCCCGGCTCAATGACAGCAGTAAGAGCGGGCGGGTCCAGAATCTGGGGGTCTCGTGGGTGGCCGCAATGAGCCCGAATTTCTCCTCGAGTTCACGCTTCCACTGCTCGACAAGGGAACTCGGGACGAGGATAAGCACATTCTCACAGAGCTTCCTGACCAGCAGTTCCTTGACAACGAGGCCAGCTTCAATGGTCTTGCCCAACCCCACTTCGTCGGCCAGGATGGCACGCCCATGCATCTGCCCCAGCACTGTCTGTGCGGCCAGCATCTGATAATCCAGAGGCAGAAAGGGCAGGTCAGCCAGGGAACTGAGCACCACCTCCCCCGGAATATCCCCCAGAAGTCCTTCGTAGGCCAACAGTGCGGCGGCGGCGGCAGTTGAACCACGAATTCGCCGGCGGCGCAGGACCGGACGCCAC
>CALGBT010000137.1 GCA_937884235.1 uncultured Pseudomonadota bacterium | reverse complement strand
CGGGATGTCTTCGCTGCCATCTTCTTCGTTTCCATCGGCATGACCGTCGATCCGGTTGCTGCCGCGGCAGTTCTCCCGCAGTCGCTGCTGCTCGTGGGAATCGTCATCGCGGCCCAGTTCGCAAGCGTGGCACTGGCCGGAGTGGTCTCGGGCAACGGCCTGTCTCGCTCTCTCTCCGCCGGCCTGTCCCTCGGGCAGGTCGGGGAGTTCTCGTTCATCATCGCGGGGGTCGGAATAGCCTCAGGCATAGTTCGGGCCGAGCTCCAGTCGATGCTCGTCACGGCGGCCATCTTGACCGCGTTCACGACTCCTATCCTGTTTCGACGAGCGGGGCAGCTTGTTGGGTGGACGGAACGGCGCCTGCCGGGAAGAGCGCTCCATCTCCTGCAGCTCTACGAGCGATGGTTCACCGCCTGGAGGAGAGGAAACAGCGCGGACCCCGCCAGTTCTCCGATTCGGCGTGCTATGCGGGTGCTCATCGTTGACGGAGTAGTGCTCATCTGCCTGGCCGTGGCCGCGGTGATGGCACGGGACGAGATGATTGGTCTTGTCACCGAACACGTGCCCCTGCCTGCCGACATCTCGAGCGGAGTTCTGGTCGCCGGCTGGGTGGTGCTGGCGGGACCGTTTCTCATCAGTCTGATTCGCAATACGGCCTCCCTGGCCCGTCTGGTGAGCCGCTCGGTCGTGACGTCAGCCGAGGCGGTCCGGCCCGCAGCTCCCCTGCTACAGGGGACCTACCGGGTGCTCATCTGGTTAGCTGTCCTGCTGGCGGTAGGCACCCCCCTGATCGCCGTCCTTCGACCCGTTACCGGGTCAACCCCGGCGTTCGTGGTCGTAGCCGGCACTTTCGTCGCGCTTGCCTTCTCCATCTGGCGGGGCCGAGGAGACGTGGAGCAGGGTTTCCGGTCCCAGGCAGAACGTGTTGCGAACCTGCTGGCGCGGCAGGCTGCCTCGGATTCGTATAATGGACTGGAGAACCCGTCACCCATCCCGGGCTTCGACCTCGTCTTTGCAGTGGCGATTCCTCCTGACAGCCCCGCCGTCGGGAAGACGCTCATCGAACTCCACATGAGGGCCTTGACCGGCGCCACCGTCGTGGCCATTCACCGCAGCAGCCAGGACGTGCTGCTCCCCACGGGAAGAGAAGCCCTGCAGGCCGGAGACGTTCTCGGCATCGCTGGGACGGAGGAAGCCATCCGCAAGGCCAACGACCTCTTTGCCACCCTGTAATCGCCGTCCGGGCAGCGAGCAGCCTGCCGGTACAAGAACATGGAGAACTTTAGCCACTGGAAGAGTGCCCCGGGAATCCGGCCTACTTGATCACAAACTCGGTCCGCCGGTTGCGCCACCAGCAACTTGGAAATGATACTGGCGGCCCCGCTTTTCTTCCATGAGATGGCCGGCAAGCGCCCCATGCATATTCACCAGCGCCCTACGCATCCTCAGCCTCCTCGAACTTGTCCATCAGGGGGCTCGTCCATGCCGGGCGAATGTTCAAGCCTGACAGGACCGCGGCCAGCGTGCTGAAGCGCACTGTCGCCTTGCCCTTCTCGATGTCGAACAGCGCCGTCTTCCCGATGCCGCACAGGTCTGACAATTGCTTGATAGTAAGCCCTGCCCGCTTCCTGTGGTAGCGAATCATGCGGCCGATATGGTGCGGATCAATCATGGCGCTCCTTCGGGCGGGTTTGCCGCTATGGCGGTAAGTAGGCTCCGACTACCACCGGGCCGGCCCCACCTCTAGAGATCCAATTCCAGTAGGCCCATGCCGCCGGGATAGCCGTAGGAGACGTCGTTGTCATAGCCGTAGACGACGATGCCGATCTTCTGGTCGGACCAGATGGTGTGAATGCCGTCGGTCACCGGAGTGCGGTAGATGCCGTAGCCGTTGGAGCCAACCGCGACGAAGGATGCCGGGTTGATCTGGTTGTTGTCGAGGACCACCTTCTGGGCGTTCATGGGGGCGATGACGTTGAGGTAATCCCGGAGATAGGCATCGGGGGTGAGGAAGACGTAGGAGTCCATGAACTGTTGCGCCGAAACGGCGAGGATGAACGCCGGATCGCCAATGGGCGCGCAGTAGCCGCCAAAGACATCAATCTCGCAGGTGGTGCCGTTGAGGCACTGGTTGGAATTGCTGCAGCTGGGGCCCACGCACTGGCCGAAGTCACAGGTGAAGGGCGACGGGCAATCTGAGGCGGACCAGCAGTCCATGGCATTGGGTGAGCCGAGAATCTCGTAACTGGAGGAGAGGAACTGGGCCACGAGAACCGGCTTGCTGGCGGTGATCTCCAGGTTGACCTTGGTCTTGAAGGTGTAGCTCTGCCCTGCGTTCAACGTCGGCACTTGCGCGACGGAGGGGTTGAGGGTCACCGCGGTGCCATCCTGCGAAGCGAGAATGCGCACGTAGTCCTGCTCCTTCCAGCGCTCCCAGGACTTCGAGAGGATGTACTGAGTACCCCAGTTGCTGATGGGAATCAGTTGCTGCTCGATGTGGTCGCAGCAGCAGAGGTCCGAAGTGAACGGGCATTCGTGGCCACCGAAGACTGCCACCGGGGCGTTGGCCTTGATGTGGGTACCTGTGAGGTCCCCGCCGGGCGTGCTGGAGTTGACGTTGAGGACGTCGCCCTGCTGGATGGTCACGGTGTGACTCCCGCCCTTCTGCAGTGCCGGGATGCTCCCGCCTCCCTTGGTCGGTGCGGTGACGGTGAAGGTGACCTCGGTGGGTACCGTCGAGATTCCCACTACCGTGAAGTAGCTCGAAGGCGTCTCCTCGGTCATGGGCACGCTGCCGCCAAAGCCGTACGTCATCACATAGTACTCGGTACCCTGGCTAGGGGCGGGAAGGAGCACCGAGGCATCATTGGAGAAGACCTCGACGACGTTGGAGAGGGGGTTGAACTGGTAGACGACGATGGGCTGGGAAGAACTGATGCGAAAGGCATTCTGACCGATCATCGTATCGTTGACGGACCAACTGGCAGGCAACTCGAACTTATGCAGGGACATGGCAGGAATGGTGGCCGCAATGGTCTGGCCGTCGGGCTGGGTGACGGTCACATCTGCTGAGCTGTCACTGGATGTATTTGAGGCAATCACCGCAAACTGCGCGTGCTGGGCATCATTGTCAAAGGACTCGTAGTTATCGAGGTCGACGGCGTAGAACTCGCAGCCGGCATTGGTGTTCTGCTTGATGTCGCCGGCACACGGGCTGAGGCAGGCGCCCATGTAACAGGTCAGGCCGCCCGAACAAT
>CALGBT010000136.1 GCA_937884235.1 uncultured Pseudomonadota bacterium | reverse complement strand
CCGCAGGCATCACCGATGGTACAGGCGTTGTTGTCATTGCAAGCGACGTTGTTGTTGGAGTACTGACAGCCGGCCTGGGGGCCGCAACTGTCGTCGGTGCATGGATTCCCGTCGCTGCAACTGACTACGTCCTTGGCCGAGCACCAACCGTTTGAACAGGTATCGTTTGTGGTGCAGGCGTTGCCGTCGTCGCACGCCTGCTCATTGGGGGCATACTCGCAGCCCGTGTCGGGGAGACAGGAATCATCAGTGCACGAGTTGTTGTCGTCACATTTCATTGACATGGCACTGATACACTCCCCGAGATGGCAGTGGTCGTTCAGGGTGCAAACGTCACCGTCATCACAAGGCAATGTATTCAGCTTATATAGACATCCCCCGTCAGCTGAACAGGAATCGGTGGTGCAAAGGTTGTCATCGTCGCAAACGGTCACGACGCCTCCGGTACACCAGCCATTGCCGCACTGCTCTCCAGTCGTACAGGGGTTGCCGTCGTCGCAAGGCAGCTGGTTTGCCGCATGCTGGCAGCCCTGGGCGGGGTCACAGCTGTCATCGGTGCACAGGTTGTCGTCGTCGCAGAGGAGCAAGTTGTTGCCGCCGGCGCAAACTCCCTGGCTGCACATATCTCCCACGGTGCAGACATTGCCATCGCTACAGGGGACCGTGTTATTGGAGATGAGGCACCCCAGGGCTGAGTCGCAGGACGAGTCGGTACAGGGGTTCTCATCGTCGCAGTTGGCGGCTACCCCGGCGGTGCAAGTCCCTGCTTGACAGACATCGCCGATGGTGCAGGCATCGCCGTCTTCACAGGCCATGCCCCCGTGATCTGGGACGAGGGTGCAGTCGCCGGAATCCGGGTCGCACTTTGTCTGAAGGCAAATGGCGTCCGGTCCTGCCGGCGGCTCGGGGCAGTCACTGATGGAGGCGGGGTCTACGACGCACTGGTAGGGCAAGGCGGAGGTATCGCAGATCAAGGTACCGTTGCACAAGTCACCATCTTCGAGGGCCGCGCAGTCGCCATTTGTCTGGCAGTCACAGGCAATAGTGAAACCACCGCACTGGCCGTTTGAGCAGACGTCGGTGACGGTGCACGGTTGCCCATCGTCGCACGCCGCCGTGTTGTTTGTAGAGGCGCATCCTCCGAGTCCATCACATGCATCGTCGGTGCATGGGTTGTTGTCGTCGCAAATGATGGGCAATCCCACGCACTGGCCGTTCTGGCAGTGGTCGCCTACGGTGCACACGTCTCCGTCGACGCACTCCCCCAGTTCCAATGGCGTGTTGGTGCATCCGCCAGCGCCGACACAGCTGTCCTTGGTACAACTGTTCTCATCGTCACAGAGTTCCTTCAGGCTACCCTCGGTCAGCGCAGGTTCGTCGATATCGCCGTCACAATCATCGTCGAGGCCGTTGCAGATCTCCTCTGCTGGAAGAGCGGCATCGCAATCGCTCAGGCCTTCCACGGTGCAAACGCGCTTTCCGGGGCAAGTACCAAAGGGGCCTGTGGAGGTACAGGGCGTCCAGAGGGAGAGAGCCACGGCCTTCTGGGTACACGGGCAGGTGCCTGCGTCGGCAGCACACTGTTGCGTAGAGATCCCGTCCACTGTAGAGGCTTGCGCGCACGAGAAACCGAGAGGACAGTCTTCGTCGGCGGTACATGATCCGCCACAGAAGCTACCCTCCTGGCCATAGTCCAGGCAAACGTCCTCGGCCCCACCGACGCTCTTGCAGTCAGCACCGCCAGCGCAGGGCCGGCAGAGGTTGGCAAAGTCAGAGACGCAGACAAAGACCAGGTCCGGGGCGGTTCCGGCGACCTGTTGACAACTCCATCCGGCCGGACATTCATCGGAGCAGGGAACGGTGCAGACACCTTCGCCCAGATGGTCTACACACCACCCTGACTGGCAATCGCCATTCTCGTCGCAGGGGTCGAGGAAGCAGCCCTCACCGGGGAGACACTGTGGGCCAATATCTGGCGATGAGACATCGACATCGAAGAAGAGCAGGTCCGGCAGCGGTGGCGACGCTTTGTCGGCAATGCCCATGGCATCGGGGAGCACTGCCGTACCATCGAGGTTGCCAGAGACGTCGAGCGTCGCCCGTTGGTCAGAGCCAATGATGTTACCGGCGTTACTGCAGCCCAGAGCAGAGATGATGAACAGAACAGAGAGTGAATAGCGAAGATTCATTGCGCCCCCGGGGACTAGCTCCTCCCTATTGTGCCGCTTTCCCGGAAGCGAAGCAAGAGGACAGCAGATCCCAAGTCGAGTCACCGGCCGCTCGGGGCAGGCGTTATTGGCAACGCGATGCGGGCGCCCTGCCAGCCGCCCCTACGTGTAGGAAATCGGCCGATTTGAGCATGCAATAACCTTTGGTGCGAGAAGAGACGCACCAACCCGTCATCCGTGGTCCGCATTGCCGACAGTTCCCGTAGGGGCGGCCGGCAGGCGGCCCGCACCGCACTCGAGGGGTCTCCCCGCACCACCCGTGTCCTCAGTTGCGTGGGGTGCTCGGGCAACAGCGGGTGCTTCTCCGGGTAGGTCGTGAGGAAGGGCTGGAGAGGCTTTGCATCCGACGAAGTTCCCCACGCCGCCCAGGGGAGAGGGCAAATGTGCATTTGGGGATTGCTTTTTGTCTTCTGGGGTCCCTATGCTTTCATCGCTTCGATAACCCAGGACAGGACCTGCCGTCCTTTGAGGGCGGGGTCAAGGAAGGTGATGGATGGCGCGCATTACACTCAAAGGCAATGCAATTTCCACCGTTGGCGAGCTCCCTGCAGTAGGTAGCCCGGCCCCGAATTTTAGGCTCACTGGGAACAATCTCCAGGATGTCTCTCTGGCCGACTACGAAGGCCGGACCATCGTGCTCAACATCGTTCCTAGCCTCGATACTGGCATCTGCGCCGCCTCGGCGCGCCGTTTCAATCAAGAAGCTGGAGCGTTGGCAGGTACCGTGGTGCTCACGGTAAGCAACGACCTGCCTTTTGCCAACAGTCGTTTCTGTGAGACCAACGGTATCGAGAATGTTGTGACTCTGTCGCAGCTGCGCGACCGGGAGTTTGGCAAGGCGTATGGTGTGGAGATCGCGGACGGTCCCATGGCTGGCTTGCTCTCCCGGGCCCTCGTAGTCATCGGCAAGGACGGCGGTGTTGTTTACACGGAGCAGGTTCCCGAGATCGTGCAGGAGCCGGATTACGAAGCGGTGCTCGGCGTACTGTAGACCCCGCAGAAATGGCTGGCCTCCCTCTCGCCATAGTGGATAATGCCCTCTGAGGATGTCCGCCAGCTAGTTGGAGGGTAGAGTGAACCGCATCACGTGGACAGTATTGACAGTCACGGCGGTTGTGGCCTTTGCCGTTGGCCGCTACGCAGCACCCGCATCCGGCCCTTCGCCGATGAGCGCCCCGACCATCCGTCCTACTTCGGAAGAATCTTCGGTGGTGGTGGCGAGTTTACCAATGGAAGAATCGTCAACTATTGAGGATAGCACAACGGTGGCGGCAGCTCTCTGCGAGGCTCCCCCTACTTGCCCGGAGTGTATCTGTGAGGCCTCCCGCAAGTGTCCCGTTGTAACTCCTCCCAGCTGTCCGACTTCTGCCGTGATCTGTCGAGCACATCAAGACGTTATCGGCGAATTGCACCGCTCCTTGGATGAGGTTCAGGGCGACCTTGAGGCGTGCCGAGTCGAGGGTCCCAAGGGACGCTACAAGGGGGCATCTGCAAGTGACCGGCGCGTGTTGGCGGCGCAAGAGAAGAACCTGCTGCTGGAGTTCCCCAGTTGGGGCGAGGAGTTGACCCTGCCGGAGGAGCGGGTGGCCGAATTCCAGCTTTCTGCGGAAGAAAAGGCGTCCCTCGAGGAGATCTACGGGGCATTCAGACTGGACACTCACGAGCAACTGCGCCAGATCTACGCAGAGTTGGTGGGCGACCCGGAGGCGGGGCGCGACTCGACCATCAACGCGCTGATCCACAATATCATGGGTCTCGCCCCCCGTGAGGATTGCCAGGAGCGGATTCTGGCCATCCTCGCAGCGTTGTCGCAGGGGCAGCCACTGCCCCCGTTTTCCAGCGACATGCCAGTCTGTGAGCAGGCCATTGTGCTGCTCTACGCCGGGGTCGACCAGTTGGACGTTGCCGTCTCCCGGCAACTTGGTGAGCCAGGTAAGAAAGCGCTCTGGAGCGGCAGTTCCAGTTTCACCTATTCCACCGCTGGCTCCCCGTCAGAACCTGGCCCGCAGTAGCATTCTTCAGAGGTCTGGCGAGTCGCTGTTCAGCCTTCCCCGCGCAATGTAATCAGAGTAATTTCCCCTGCCCCGTTGGTGCGAATCGGGGGGCCCCAGTAGCCGGTCCCCCGACTGGTGTAGATGTTGGTCCTCCCCTCTCGATAGTGGCCGCAAGGATAAGGCATGACGACGTTGACGAAGTTGGTGTAGGGGAAGTACTGGCCGCCATGGGTGTGGCCGCAGAGGATGAGGTCGAGTTTCTTTCCCAACGCGTGCTTGACCATGGAAGGGTTGTGGGCGAGGAGGATTCTGGTGGCCTGCTCTGGCGCCTCGAGGAGAGCCTGTTCAACGTCCGGGGCTGCGACGCCAACCATCTGTTTGGCTTGGGGGTCAGTCACTCCGGCGAGGACAAGGGGCGCCCCGTTGTGGTCCAGCACCACATGTTCATTGACGAGGTTGCGCATGCCCAGTTGGTGGATGCGTGCGGCCCAGCCGGGAGCGTCAGAGTAGTACTCATGGTTGCCGTTGACGAAGTAGGTGCCAAAGCTGGAACGGAGGCCGGCAAGGGGCTCGGTATCCGGGCGCAGCACCTCCACCTGCCCGTCAGCCAGGTCTCCGGTGAAGGCCACGAGATGAGCGTCAAGTCCGTTGACGGTTCGCACCACCTTCTCCACGTAATCTCTGCCGATGTCGGGGCAGACGTGGAGGTCCGTAAGTTGGACGATACGGAACCCTTCTAGTGAGGCGGGCAGGTTGTGGATGGCAATGTCCACCCGCACGACTTCGGGGTCCTTTCGGGTGGCCCGAAAGCCCCAGCCGGCGATGGCCAGGGCCGCGGCGGCCACGGCAAATCGCAATCCCTTAGCGAGCATTTCGCGGCGTTCTGGCGACTCGGGCTGGAGGTGTCGACTCAGGCCCTCGCTTGACCATATTGCGACAACCCGGTCAGCCAGAGCGATGAGCCCTCTCATGAGGTCGAGCACCAGGAAGCCGGCGAAAAGGAGGCTCATGACCCCAAAGACCATGAAGCCGGTGACGTAGAGCGGCTGGTGCCAGAAGGCCGGACTGCGAACTCGCATCAACATGAAGGCCGCGGGCACCATGACAAATAGTGCTCCTGTGCAGGCCCATAGGAGCCAGCGCCATTTCAACGGAAGGAGGAAAGCGAGGCGATGGCCGACGTAGGTGGTGCCCAGGAAGAGCACCAACGATGCTATGGTGGCAAAGATTACCATTCGAAGCGTGTCCACGATCTCCTCCTCGTCGGGGCATCCTACCGCTACCTTGAGGTGCTGACAAAGATTACGGTGACGACGGTGTGAACTATGTTTTGTGAGGACGGTCGTGCTGTGGCCGGAGAAACCCTCGCAGTCTAAGCCCCAGCAGACCGATCAGCAGGGTGAGCATTGTCATGAGTGGGTTGGCCGCCGGTTGCCCTCCAGCCTTGCAACTGAAAGATGAACCACCGCTGCCAGCGTCATCTCCGGCATCAGCTTCGACCTCGGGGAAAGTCTCCAAGAGTTCTCCAGGATAAACGATGCCGGCATCGCCCTCGGCTTCAGGCTGCGTGGCCAAAGTGCAAAGGCCCTTTAGGCATTGGTATCCTTCTACGCATTCACCGCAGAGCCTGTCGCAGCCATTGTCGCCACATTCCAGGCCTTCGCAGTGGGGTGTGCCACCAGATTGAGTGCACCCGTCGGCGGCGTAGAGTCTGGTAGAAACCCCAAGCACGAGAACGAGGATTGCAGCAAGGAGGTAATGTTTCATTGTCACATCCTTTCTGGCGGCATCGCTGGAGTCGAGTCTACGCGGGCTGTTGGCCAAGGGCAACAGCCGGACCATGGTCTTGGGGCCTGGTAGTGCCTGTGCAGCGGTGACCGGGCCCATAGACGTTGCCACACCAGCAGCTTGCGGTTACGATTGTTGTTGGAACCCATTCCCGGGGAGGCATTGATGTTGCCGCGTCAAGTGTGGCTGATGAGCTGTGCACTGAGCATTGCTTGCTCCGCGGGCAAGGCGGTAGATTCGGATACTGCGGATGTCAGAGTGGGCGTGGATGGGAAGCAGGAACTGAGAAACTGGAGCGAACCCGAGGTTTCCGTGCAGTACACCGAAGAAAGGGTTCCTTGCGGGCAGCGCAGTGCGTGGCGCAATCTCTACTGGGGGGATCTGCATGCGCACACCCTCTTCTCTTTTGATGCACAAGCCTACGAGGTCCTGGTGACTCCGGCGGAAGCCTACGACTTTGCCCGAGGGGAGCCTGTCTTGTTGCCTCCTCTTGACGAGAACCAGAGGGGGACCCGGGCCGTAAAACTGGCACGTCCATTGGATTTCGCAGCGCTCACCGATCATTCAGAGTACCTGGGAGAGATCCGCAATTGCACAGTTCCCGATTCCCCAGGATACAACTCGAAAACCTGCAAGGACTACCGGGATCCGTCGGGCAACGGTGCGTTTCTGTTTGGGACGCCGCTTTCGAGCGGTGAGCCAAAACGGTTTGCAGACATCTGTGGGGCGACTGGGAAGGATTGCGAGTCCGCTGCCAGGCTGCGTTGGGCTGAGTTGGTGGCGGCGGCTGACAAGGCATCTGACCGTGCCAGTACCTGTCTCTTCACGGCACTGCCGGCCTACGAGTACACCAACACTACCGACATCTCGAACCTGCACCGCAACGTGCTCTTTCGCAACAATCAGGTGCCCGATCTCCCCATCACCCACTTTGAGGCTCCATTGGTCAGGGAACTCTGGGATGCCTTGGATGAGCAGTGCGTCAAGAGTGGGGATGGCTGTGACGTCATGGTGTTGCCGCATAACAGTAACTTGAGCAACGGCAATATGTTCTATCTGCCCCCGGAGTTGTCTAGTGTGCAGCGCCAGGAAGTGGCCCAGTTGCGGGCAAGGATGGAACCCTTGGTGGAGATCTTCCAGCACAAAGGCGATTCGGAGTGTCGCAACGGCTATGCCGGCTCCCCGGATGATCCGTTTTGCACGTTCGAGAAGCTGCGTCCTGCGGACGACCCGATTTGCGACGATGAGCCTGGCTTTGGGGGGATGCGTTTGTGGGGCTGTTCGCATCCTCTGGACTTTGTCCGCAACGTGCTCAGGCGTGGGCTGGAGGAGGAGCACGAAGTCGGCACCAACCCCTATCGGCTGGGTTTCATCGCCAGCACGGACACACACAATGGAACGCCCGGGCTGGTGGAAGACGCTGACTTTGGGGGTCACATCGGTGTTGTTGACGACACTCCTGAGGAGCGGCTGGGCGAGGGAAACGAGACCCACGATGGCATCATTAACAATCCTGGCGGATTGGTGGCAGTGTGGGCCGTAGAGAATTCACGTGATGCCATCTTCGAGGCGCTCCGGCGGCGAGAAGTCTATGGCAGCAGTGGCCCGCGCATCGTGGTCCGGTTCTTTGGCGGATGGGGTATGAAGACGGATGGTCTCTGCGACAACCTGGAGGCCCTGCTCGCCGCAGGCTATCGGGATGGTGTGCCCATGGGCGGGGTGCTGCGGGGTGAGGAGATGGGGCCGCCAATCTTCCTGGTGTGGGCGGCGATGGACGGCGGAACGGAGAGTTCTCCGGGGGCTCCACTTGAGCGCATCCAGCTGGTGAAGGGGTGGGTTGATGAGGCCGGGAATTCCCATGAAACAGTCTTTGATGTCGCCGGAGGTGACCTTGCGGCGACTGTTGATACTGAGACATGTCAGCTCGGTTCCTCGGGCTACGAGTTGCTGTGCGCGACCTGGACAGACCCCGATTTCGACCCGGAGGAAAGGGCCTTCTATTATCCCCGGATTCTGGAGGTCCCCACCTGCCGTTGGTCTACCGCCAAATGTAACTCGCTGGCTGCTGAGGGGCGTCCGGAATCTTGTGGCACAGGGGTTGTTCCCTTGACGGTCCAACAACGCGCCTGGGCCTCGCCCATTTATTACGAGCCCTGAGTGTGGTATCAATACGCTATGAACCAAGGAGTTGACCATGTTGGCTAGAACCCTGCTCTTGTCGGGCGTGGCGTGTATCTTGTTGGCGGGCTGTGGTGGTGATCCGACAGGCAACGGGGATGGCAGCGACGCCAAGGTCATCAGCCCCTTTGGCGACAACGGCAATGGGAAGCCCTCGGATGCTACGGGTGAGGGCACCTGCACAGGGCCGGACTGCTCGGGGGGATGTGTTCCTGATTGTGGCGGGCTGGAATGTGGCGACGATGGCTGCGGCGGCAGCTATGGGGGCTGTCCCATTGCTGCTCCGGAATGCCAGGCGGGCATTTGCATAATCCCTTGCGAGGTGAATTGCGACGGTCGCGAGTGTGGTGACGACGGCTGCGGCGGAAGTTGCGGGCTGTGCCCGGACGCAGCCCCGCTCTGTGCGGATGGTATCTGCGCCTTTGACTGCACCCCCGATTGCCAGGGCAAGAGCTGCGGCAATGACGGTTGCGAGGGGAGTTGCGGTGAGTGTGAAGAGGGCAAGGACTGCGTGGCGAGCAACTGCACCTCTCCGGGGCTGATGTTCTGGCCCTGCACCGAGGACGACGACTGCATCTCCGGCATCTGCGTTGACTATCTGGACGGCAAGGTCTGTACCCAACCTTGCGGCGACGAGTGTCCTCCCGGTTGGTCTTGTATTCTGTTGCAAACCGATGGCGACGAGAAGGTCGCGATCTGCGCCCCAGAGTGTCAGGCTGACTGCTCCGGTAAGGAATGTGGGGACAATGGCTGCGGGGGGGAATGCGGCATGTGCCCGGAGGGGCAGGGCTGTTTTGATGGCGCCTGCAAGCCAGGACCCTGTATTCCCGCGTGTGACAACAAGGAGTGTGGCTTCGACGGTTGCGGCGGAGGCTGTGGGGATTGCCCGGAGACCGCACCGGTTTGCAAAATCGGTGAGTGTGTCATCGGTGCGTGCACTCCGAAGTGCGGTGGCGTGGAGTGCGGCACAGATGGCTGTGGCGGCACCTGCGGGGAGTGTGCCCCGTTCTTCTTTGAGTGCCTTCAGGGGCTCTGCGTCAGCACCTGCGAGGCGAGTTGCGTCAACAAGGAATGTGGTTCCGACGGCTGCAACGGCATCTGCGGTTTTTGCACCGACGATTACCACTGCGAGATGGGGGTCTGCATTCCCGATTGTCTGCCGAAATGCGCGGGCAAGGAGTGTGGCGACGATGGCTGTGGCGGGGTTTGCGGAATGTGCGATGTCGATGGCAATTGCATTGACGGACAGTGCATTGTCCCCGGTGACCCGGCGGATTGCGTCAATGTGCTCAACTGTTTGATCTATTGCGATGTGTATACGGAGTGCATTGGCGATTGCCTGGCGCTCTCGTCCCCTGCGGGACAAGATGCCTACGATGACATGATCATGTGCGGTCAGCAGTTCTGCAGCGAGTGGACCGTGGGGACGCCCCAGAATCAGTTCTGCGTCCTGCAGGCCTGCAGTGAGCTCTGGTCAGTCTGCGTTGGTGGCTGGGGGAGCAATAGCTGCAACGGAATCCTGGATTGCGTCAATGGTTGCCAGAGTGCCGAATGCCAGTGGCAGTGTATCTACGGGGGCAACCAGGTGGCCCAGCAGACCTTCTGGAACATGCAGGTCTGTCTGCAGGGAAATTGTTCTTACTGTGGTCCGGATCAGCAGTGCTGGGCCAACTGTGCGCAGGCCGCATGCGTCGGCCAGATTGGCGCCTGTCAAAACAACTGAACGGAGATGAGATGAGTGAGGTAACTACGCGCATTAGCAAGCTCCAGGAAGCTATCGCCGGCTTTGGTTTCGATGGCTGGCTCTTCACCGATTTTCATAACCGTGATGCCATTTCATACCGGGTGCTGGGGATGGAGGAGGGGAAGTTCACCTCCCGTCGCTGGTTCTATTTCGTGCCGGCCCAGGGCGAACCGCAGCGACTGGTTCACGCAGTTGAGAAGCGCAAGCTGGACAGCCTGCCGGGTGAGAAGACGGTCTACCTGCCCTGGGAGCAGTTGCATGCGGAACTGCGTAGAATATTGGGGACTCCGGGGAAGATAGCCATGCAGTATTCGCCCAACAACAATATCCCATATGTAGACCTGGTGGACCCGGGATTGGTAGAACTGGTGCGGAGCTTTGGCCACATCGTGGTGAGCTCGGCGGACTTGGTACAGCAGTTTGAGGCAGTGCTCTCGGTGGAGCAACTCCAGACCCATATTGACGCTGGTGTCCATGTTCAGCGCATCAAGGACGAGGCTTTCGCCCGTATCGAGGCGGCCATCAAGCGGGGCGAGCCGGAGACGGAACATGCCATCCAGCAATTCATCATCCGTTCCTTCGAGGAAGCGGGGCTGACCTGTGATCAAGAGTGGCCCATTGTGGCAGTCAACGGTCACGCGGCGGACCCGCATTTTGAGCCATTGCCTGACAACACGTTGCCAATCCGGGCCGGCGACATGATTCTAATTGACCTCTGGGCCCGGCAGAACAAGCCGGGGGCCATTTATTACGATATCACGTGGTGTGGCTTTGCCGGCGCCAATCCCCCGGCGGAGTACGTGAGTATCTTTGCGGTCATCATGGCTGCCCGGGATGCTGCCTTTGCCCTGGTGAAGGAGCGCTTTGAACGAGGGGAGCCGCTGCATGGCTACGAGGTTGACCGCGCATGCCGAGCCGTTGTGGAGGCAGCCGGCTATGGCCCCCATTTCGTCCACCGCACCGGTCACTCCATTGGTACTGCGGTGCATGGCAATGGCGTCCACATGGATAGCCTCGAGACCAAGGACGAGCGACTGTTGGTGCCGGGCATCTGCTTCAGCATCGAGCCAGGTATCTACCTGGAAGGCAACATGGGCGTGCGCACCGAAATCGATGCCTTCATCGGCCATGACGGCGTGGCCCGATTCAGTGGTGAACTGCAAACAGAACTGGTCCTGCTAGAGGCCTAGAAACGTCGGATGCGATTGCGTGCTAGAGGCCTAGAAACGTCGGACGCGCCGCCAGAAGTCTTTGTCTTTTCGGCTACTTCGGAGGCCGAGGCAGGTTTGCAATGGAGTACTGGAGGCTGGACATGCGGATGCGGTGGCTTTGGGCAGCACTACTGCTGAATGTTGCGTGTGGTAGCGATGCAACAATCGGTTCGGTTGATGCGATTGCGGAGGGGCCTGCCGATGCGTTGGTGGGGGAAACCGGCGGGACTGCGGACCTTCTGGAATTGGGCCTTGCCGCGGTTGACCTTGAGGTGTCGGAAGGCGACGGGGGAGATGTCGGCGAGTTGCCACCGGAGCTGGCGTGCACCGAAGAGGAGTGTGCCGTGCTGGTGCCGTCGGGCTCCTGCCTGGCGTGGGCATGTGATGTCAAGACGGGTTGTGTCGAGGTGCCCCTCACCGGTGCCGCCTGCGACGACGGCAATCCCTGTACGCAAGGCGACCAATGTCTGGCGGGGGCCTGTGTCTCCCAGAACGCCCTATGCGACGACCAGAATGCCTGCACTGAGGACAGTTGTCTTGAAGACGGCAGTTGCACCTATCTGCCGGTCATGGGTGTTCCCTGCGACGACGACAATGCTTGCACGATAGACGATAGTTGCGAGGCTGAAGGGTGTGTCGGCGAGCCGGCAGTTTGCAACGACGACGATCCTTGCACGCTGGACACCTGCGATGTGCAGGAAGGATGCGTTACTCAGCCTCTCTATGGCAACCCGTGTGACGATGGGTCGGCATGCACCACCAGCGACCACTGTCAGGATGGTTCCTGTAGTGGCACTCCGGTCCCCTGCGAGGACGGAAATCCTTGCACACAGGACGTTTGTGATCCGATTGCCGGGTGCCTGTTCATTCCGGGTACCGGAGCACCGTGCGATGATGGTAGCGAATGCACCGACGTAGACTCGTGCCTTGAGGGCCTTTGCGTGGGTCAGGCGGCATCGTGCGGCGACGGCAACCCCTGTACCCTCGATTCCTGTTCTCCAGACGGCGGCTGCATTCATACGGAGCCCCCGGGTCTGCCTTGTGACGACGGTGATGCCTGCACGGTTGGTGAGAAGTGTTATCAAGGGGAGTGCCAGCCGGGCCAGCCACTGGAGTGCGACGACAAGTCGGCCTGCACCTCAGAGTATTGCGATGCCGGCGCCGGTTGCATCTTCACGGTGCTGCCGGATGTTGCGTGCGACGATGGCAACGCCTGCACCTTCGCCGATAGTTGTGTTGACGGCGGCTGCGTCGGACAACCGGTAGATTGCGATGACGGCAGCACTTGCACGGCAGACAGCTGCGACGCTCTGTCGGGGTGTAGCAACACGCCCCTCGAGACGCTTTGCGACGACGGCGACCCCTGCACCGCAGGAGACTTCTGCGCGGCTGGCGCATGTGTACCGGGAGGCAATCCGCAATGTCTGGCTGTGGAGCGGGTGGTGTTGGCCGGGGACTCTTGGTCGGCCGGCCTTATCATGCCGCTGCGAGAGGCGCTGGATGGCCGAGGCTACGAAGAGGTGGTCCTGACCTTTGAACTGACCACCAAGCCCGGCTCCCAGGTTTCGGGATGGGTCAGTGATGCCAACCTGATGAATGCGCTCTACCTGTCGCTGGATATGGAACCGAAGGCGGAGATCCTCTTCTTCACGCTCTCCGGCAATGATTTCCTCTATGCCTGCAAGAAGGGGCTGGGGCTGTTGGGTCCGTTGGGCTTCCTGCAGGCGATGCAGCAGATCCAGAACGATCTTGCAGAGTTCGTCAATCTGGCACGGGCCGGGCGTCCCCATCTGCGCATTGTCATAGTTGGCTACGATTACCTGCATTTCGAGATGATCCAGGCGTTGGGCAACACGATGCCGGGGCTGAATCTGGTGACCTTCAATCTGGGCCTGGTTGACCTGGCGGCTCGGGGGCGGGACGTGGCCGCGGCCATTCCGGGGGTTTACTACGCGCATAACATGGGTCTTCTGCAATATACGTACGGGGACTACTTCCATCCGCCCTTCCTCTGCCCCAATCCCATTGGGGGGTGCCCTGAGTACGCGCCCGGAGCGGTGCCGAAGCCAGGCCCTGCTCCAGGCTTCGATCCGTTTCCCGGTGGCTGGTTCACCACGCCCTCGCCCATTGACTATCTGCCCGACGGTGTGCACCCCAGCTTTGCCGGTTTCAGGACCATCATTGAGAATTCGCTGGACCAGGGTCCGGCTGTTTGGATCGAAGACGGATGGTAGGAGGGGTGCCCATGAGGCGTAATTTCATGATGATACTATGGGCGGCACTCTTCGTGTTTGCCGCGTGTTCCGGCCAGGCGGCGGGGCCTTCAGATAGTCGGAGAGCCGATACCCCCATAGACGGGCGGGGTGAGACAGTCCCTCGGCAGCCAGATGTTGTGCCGTTGGTGGACCTCGTTGACGACCTGCCGTCAGACCTGGAATTGTCTGGCCAGGAGAACTTTTCGGAGGCCATCAGTCTGGAGCTCATGGACGACCTTGTCGGGGACCCTTTCGGCCAAGCCTGCCTGTCCAACGAGGACTGCAGCACGGGGCTCTGCCTGGAGACACAGGCGGGCAATCTGTGCACTGAAACCTGCATCGAGGAGTGTCCCGAGGGATTCCTCTGCCGTGGTGTCAATTCTGCCGGCCCCGATTTGATGTTCATCTGTGTTCCCGAGTACTGGCACATCTGTGAGTCTTGCAGTGACGATGCGGACTGTGATGCCAGCACTGGTATCTGCGTTAACGGTGGAGAGGGGTTCTACTGCGGGGTGCAGTGCCTGGGTGATGGCGGTTGTCCGTCGGGATTCGAGTGTGATTTGGAACTGCAAGCGTGTGTACCGCTCAGCGGCAGTTGTCTGTGCCGGGCGAGGAACGAAGGTGACGTGCGGGCCTGCTTTGTCGCCAACGAGGCGGGTAAGTGCCCTGGGGAGCAGCATTGTCTTGGGGAGTCGGGTTGGGGGCTCTGCCTCGGTGAAGAGCCGGTGGCAGAGGTTTGCGATGGGGTGGACAACGACTGCGACGGTGAGGTGGATGAAGGCATGGCCGATTTCGATGGCGACGGCGAGCCCGATTGCATCGATTCCGACGACGATGGAGATGGCGTGGCGGACGGCCAGGACAATTGCCCCTGGCTGCAGAATCAGGAGCAGGCGGACCTGGACAAGGATGGCAGCGGCGATTCGTGCGACGAGGATGACGATAACGATGGCACAGTGGACGCAGAGGATACCTGCCCCACGCTGTCCAATCCGGATCAGAGCGACCTTGATGACGACGGTACGGGTGACGCCTGTGACCCGGACGATGACGGTGACGGCGTGCCGGACGGTACTGACAACTGTCCGCTCGTGGGCAATGCCGGGCAAACAGATCTGGATCTTGATGGCGTCGGCGATCTTTGCGACCAGGACGATGACAATGACGGGGTGGCCGATGACTCCGACAACTGCTCTCAGCTTGCCAACGCCGGCCAGGAGGACTGCAACGGCGATGGACAGGGTGATGCCTGTGATGCCGACGACGATGGCGATGGTGTGGTGGACGAGCAGGACTGTGCTGTTTGCGACGCTTCGGTGTATCCCGGGGCTATCGAGGCGTGCAACGGAGTCGACGATGACTGCGACGGCGACTTGGACGAGGGGGCAGCTGAGTCGTGTGAGCCTTACATCTGCGGTGGCGACGAGGGCTGTCTAAGTGCTTGCGGGGAGGCGGCAGAGTGCGCTCCCGGGTATTTCTGTGATCTGAACGATTACAACGGCAATGACGAATCCGATGAGTGCCTGCCGATGGTGGCTGCAGGTGAGCCGTGCTCGAGCGGTTTTGAGTGCCTCGACGAGTACTGTTCCGGAGGCTATTGCTGCGGCCAGGTCGGTGAATTGTGTTGCGCCGAGGATAGCGGCTGCAGTTCGCTGAATACGCCCGCCGTGTGCGATGCGCCGGCGGTTTGCACTGGACACAGAATGTCAGGCTACTGTAATGCCGGCAAGGTTTGCAAAGTCAGCCAGGTAGCGGATCCCTCGGGCTGCGCCGGGTCACAATGTCTGGCCGGCAATCACTGTGTGGGCAATGCCGTGCATCTGAACCGCTTCTGCGATGCGCAAGGTGGATGCAGCGTGGAGGGGGCACTGGTCCAGAACTGCCAGGGAATCAACCCTTGCTGTACGTTCTCGTGTGCCAACGGAACTTGTGGGGCAGTGTTCAACAACAGCGTCGAGTGTATCTATTTGTGCTGGACCAATCCGATAATGTGCCTGTGCGTGTAGGGAGCTGGATGGCGGTGCGTTGAAGTGCAAAGACGGCGAGGCAAAAACGGCGGACGCGCCGCCAGAAGTCGTTTTCTTTTCGGCCACTTCTGTGGTCGGGCAAAACTGCAGAGTCTTTACGTTTTTCATATGTATGGGCTATTCCAGGTCCATTCCGCAGGCATAGTCAAGGTCGGGTTTCCAGCCGCCGCCGAGGGGTTCGGTTTGGTGCCAGGTTTTGGTGTTGCCGACTTCGTCGCGGGCGATATCGTAGTTATCGAGGTTGCCGCCCAGATCCAGGAAGAGAGCGAGGGTGATGATTTCGGCCAGTTGCTCGGGGCGGTCATTGGCATCGACCCAGGAGCGACCACAGGTGACGTTGCCTTCGCCGGGGATGTGGTATTCGTCGTTGCCGCCCTCATTGATCAAAGTACCCAGGCCAGGGTGGCGAGCGAAGCCGAGGGTGAAGTCACCGTGGTTCTCGACGGTGTAGATATCGTCCTCATCACCTCGGTCGATGTGGTAGGCAACACCGTGGTCGTAGCCCAGGCCGATGGCCTCATCGTCCCCGGTCATGGTGTAGGTATCGGCCCCCTGTCCGTCGATGAAGAGCCCTACTGACTGGTGGGTGGCGGAGCCGAGGGTGTACTTATGGGTGTTGACGTAAGTGTCATCGCCCTGCTGGTCGTAGAAGAGTCCGGTGCCAAAGAAGTAGCCAAAGCCCATGCACATGACCGCGCACTGGTAGGCATCGTCGCCCCCCAGGTCGAAGAGACCGCCAAGTCCGCCTGACCAGTAGGGGCCGCCGCGCCAGCCGAATGCGAATCCCTGGGAACCGGAGAAATTGGTACCCTCACCGGCCCAGTCGAAGATGATGGGGTCGGCGATGGCGAGATACTGATCGTTGCCGTTCTGGTCGACCAGCCAGCCCATGCCACGGGGGCCGCCGTAGCCCTGGCTGTGCTGAAGGGTCTCGTAGGAGTCGTCGTCACTACCGAGGTCGAGGAGCAAGCCGTAGCCGAATTCGGCGGACCCTTGGGCGAAGTCATAGCCCTTGTAAACGTCGCTGCCGCCATGGTCGATGAGGATGCCGGCCCCATAGACGGCCGACCCCTGA
Organism: uncultured Pseudomonadota bacterium; assembly: GCA_937884235.1. Taxonomy (GTDB): domain Bacteria; phylum Myxococcota_A; class UBA9042; order CAIXZC01; family CAIXZC01; genus CALGBT01. The sequence continues at coordinate 4,476 of CALGBT010000136.1, read as the reverse complement.
CAGTGGGTGAGGCAGCCGTATTCGTCGTCGCCGGCCCCGTCGAGGAGGATGGCCACGCCAAAGATTCCTGCCCCCTGCATGGGCAGGCGCAGGCCGGTAAGGGAACCTGCGTTGACATCCCAGTCGGTGGCAGGAGCGTAGAGGTCGTTGCCGGCGACGTCGATGACGACGGAGATGGGCTGGGCAATGTCGGTGTTGGCGGCAACGCGGCCGATGTACGTATCGTCGCCGGCGCGATCAACGAGGAGGAAGAGGTCGGGGGATTTCCAGGTATTTTCAGACTGACTGAGGTCCACGACCAGGCGTCCTCGTGGCCCTGCCAGTTCAAAGACGGCGCCTGGGACGGGTTCCATCACGGTCAGCGCACTCCGTAGTGACTCGCTGCTGCGCAAGGCCAACTGGGCGGCACGGGACATCAATTCGAAGTCAAACCCCGGGTGGGAGCCATTGAGAAACGAGCTATCGTAGGGGAACCCCCCCTTGATAATCTTCTGGTGCTGCAGGGCCCAGTCTTCCATGGTCTGGGTGCCTTTGCTCAGCAGCGCCTGATCCCTGAGTTCTGCGGCCCGGAGCAGGCCCAAAATTGCTTGGGCCAGGGCAACCTGGGTCTCCACGGGGATTAGTTGGATAGCAGGGGAGAGCTTGCTGCGTTGCTTCTCCCACGCTTCGGGAGTCTTCTCTTCTCCGACTGCGAAGAAGGCCTCCAGCGTCTCCATGAGCACACTTTCTGATGGGGTAACGGTGATCGCTTCGTCGTAGCGGCTGGTGACGAATTCGTCCCGGGAGTTGTAGGTGTGGAGTGCCACCAGGAGCTCTCGACCGGCGATGGCGGGGTCGAGTTCGAGGGCGGCCTCCACGTCATCGATGACCATATATCCCAGGGTCGGGGCGAGGTGGCCGTGGTGTCGGATGGTATCGGTCCAATGGAGGCGGCTCATGTCCCAGTCAGCGGTAAGGCCGATGTCGGGCATGAAGAGACGTTCCAGGTCGAGGCCCATGTAGTCCAGGGCATCGTAGAAAGCTTTCGGCAACTCGTAAGACGAAGCCAGTTCCCGGTTCAGGCGCTCGTCAATATCCTCGCCGGCAGTGGCTGTCTGGGGCGGAAGTTCGACCTCGGCGCCAGTGATTTCAACGAGAATCTCTGGCGGGTCGGTGGTGGCCTCCTGGTCCTGGGCATCGAAGGCGTGGGGGATGGAATGAATGCTGCTGTCCGATTCGGATGGCGACGACTTGTTGCTGCATGTGGCCAGGGCCAGTGAGAGAAGAATCGGAATTGTCCACCGCATGGGGGTTCTCCTTTGCTGGTGCTAGTTGTCAGGCACCAGGGTTGCGCAATCGACAGGTTCTTCCATGACGCAGGTCGAGCCTGCATCCACGGGGATACCGGCGATGCGGTCTTCGAGCCAACCGCGGGCGTAGGGCAGGATGGCCAGGGCCCCTTGGCTGTGGCCGAGGCCGGCGCATTCTACGTACTCAAGGGTGTAGCCCATTGCGCAGAGCTGCGGCCAGACCTCCTGCTCGATGGAGGTCACGAGGAGATCGTCTTCGCCCGAGTACGAGGTGAGGAAAGGGATATGGGATTTGCGTACCACGGAGCTGCCGGGGATGCTGTTCTCCCGGAGGAAGCAGCCCCACGGGGGGATGTCGTCCCACTGACCGGAGGCCGCGGCCGCGATAATGGGTTCAAGGAAGACATCTGAGAGTTCGTCGACGTCCGTGGGGTCGACATCGGGGTGGCAGGAGCCGGAGAGCCACCCTTCCATGTTCTGGGCAGCGAAATATGGTTCTTGATTGGTGAGGAGGTCGAAGAGGTCTGCCGGCACCCCGTACCAGTTCTTCATGGCGACCATGGCGGTCATGAGATTGCCGGAGCCGTTGGCGAGTTCAGTCATGGCAAAAGAAGCCTGTCCCAGCAGATTGACGAGTGGTACCGCTGCTGCGACTCCGAGGAAGTTCAATTCGGGGGCATAATAGGGCCAGTAGAGTTCAGTAAAGAAGGCCGCGTGGCCGCCCTGGGAGCCGCCAATCATGACGACTCGTGAGGCATCGGCGCTGCCCAGATCGGGGTGCTGTGCCAGGTAGTCTAGTGCTGCCCGAGCTGCGTCGAGGCAGGAGATGGCGGTGGCTTCGCCCACCAGATAGGAGTGGATGGTGCCCGGGGGCGATTTCTCGCCAAAGCCGAGCATGCCCATATAGTCTGGGGCCACGGTGACATAGCCCTGGCCAGCCCAGAGGGAGGTGCTGCCAGCCCCCATGAACATATCCCGGCTGGGTGCGCAATCGTCCATGAAGCCGCTGGTGCCGTGGAGCCAGAGGAGCATTGGGGCCGGCCAGGGGACGTCTTCGCCGGTGGGGATTCCCAGCACCGCGGTTGCTTCTTTGAGGACTCCACGGTCTTGGGTCACATAGCGAATCTTGTAGTTGCGGGCACCGTACTTGGCTTTCCCGAAATTATCCTGGCCCACTTCGGCAAGGATGCCGTCGATGGTCTCCGGTGAGACGTTGGTGAACAGCTCCTCCTGGCTGAGGACCACTGTTCCCATGCCCTGTGGGGGCAGCCACTGGTGTGGTGCCGAGCCGCAAACAGTGGGCTCAAAGGGAGGCTGCCAGGGGACGTCTGGCTGCATATCCGCCAGGGCATCTGCGGTGGCGGCATAGTCGTCCAGTCCATCCAGCTCCAGGATATCGGGAGGCGTGTGGGCATCAGTTGGCTCGCTGAAGTCACTCTCAAGCAACTCTGCCGCGGCTACCTCAGCAACGTCACTAGCGGCCTCGTCAGCTGCCAGCAGATCCAGGTGCGGGGTGCTGTTCGAGCAGGCGATCATCCAACTCAGGCTGGCCAGAGTCAGGATGCCCCACATTCCACGGTTCTTGCGCATCAACGATTCTCCTTTCTACTTCTCACAGACAAATCCGACGATGGCTGCATGATCGTAGGAAAGGCTTTCATCCATGACGCCAAAGGCACCTTGCTGGCAGCCGTCAAAGTGACCGCCGGCCCCTCGATAGATCACGAGTCCTTGCTCGGAAGGTGTGCAATTGCACCCGGTGTACATGGAGCCGATACCCGCCGGGCAGTACATGTTGCCGTATTGATATGACTTGGTGCCGCCAGTGGAGATGGTGCCGCACTGGAAGTTGTTGTGACCGTCCATCCAGTATCCATAGCCGCTGTTTGGCGTATTCAGGTAGAGCTTGGTCCATTCGTCCTGGGAGTCTGGCCGAGCCAGTGTACCTCCCTTGCCGGTGCAATAGGCGGCGGCATTGCTGCGTCCGTTGTTGCCCGTTCCCGCTTCGGCCCAGGAGAATCTGCCGTAGTACTTGCCGGCAGATTCCCACTGAGCCCCGGCCCCTACCCACGGGTCGATGATCTTGCATTCACCGCCGCCGCATTTCTTGTCCGGGGCGCAGACGTTGCCGCAATTCCCGCAGTTGTTCTGGTCGGTCTGGTAGTCCACGGTGACGGTATTCTGGCAGCCTACACCCTTGATGCAGGAGTCGGCGGTACAGACGATGTCGTCGTCGCAGTCCAGGTTTCCTGTGCCCACGCACGCACCGCCGGCGCAGGCGTCCGTAAGGGTGCACGGGTCGTTGTCTTCACAGGGGGTGGTATTGAATTGGTAGACGCAGCCGCTGTCAGCATCGCAGCCGTCATTGGTGCAGAGGTTGGCATCGTCGCAGTCAAGGGCCGGCCCCCCGGCGCAAGCCCCGGCATTGCAGGTGTCAGTAAGAGTGCAGGCGTCACTGTCGTCACACGGGAGCGAGTTGTTGACATGAACGCATCCGGTCTGGGTATCGCAAGAATCATCGGTGCATGGATTCTCATCGTCACAGCCGACTCCCGCTCCGGCGCTACAACTGCCCGCAGCACAGATGTCTGGGGCGGTGCAGGCATTGCCGTCACTGCACGGGGCCTTGTTGGGCACGAACTGGCAGCCGGTTCCAGGATCACAGGAATCGTCAGTGCAGGGATTCAGGTCAGCGCAACTGAGGGTCCCTGACGAGACGCACTCACCGAGGCTGCACACGTCTTTGAGCGTACAGACATCGTTGTCGGTGCAGGGGGCGGAGTTGAAGGTGTAGATGCAGCCGTTGGCGGGGCTGCAGGTCTCTGATGTGCAGAGATTCTGGTCGTCGCAAACTACTGCCACACCCCCGCCGCATTGCCCTGCGGCGCACTCTTCTCCGGTGGTACAGGCGTTGCCGTCATTGCAGGGGGCTTGGTTATTGGCGTGGATGCACCCCACGGTCTCGTCGCAGGAGTCGTCGGTACACGGGTTGCCGTCGTCACAGGCCAGTGGTTCACCGGCCAGGCACTGGCCGCCACTGCAAAGGTCACTCACGGTGCAGACGTCGCCATCACTGCAAGGTGCCTGGTTGTTATCGTGGATGCAGCCGGTCGCGTCGTCACAGGAGTCGTCGGTGCAGGGGTTGCCATCATTACAGTTGGCGGCGGCCCCGCCAGTACAGGTGCCG
>CALGBT010000135.1 GCA_937884235.1 uncultured Pseudomonadota bacterium | reverse complement strand
GGCTCCGATTGCCCCGCTCAGTGCCATTTTGATTCGCCCTGCTCACCGGAATGCAGCGGCGGATGCGGCCATTGTCCGGAGGAGGCTGTCTGCCTCGATGGGGGTACCTGCTACGTGCCGCAATGCGAGGGCAAGGAGTGTGGCAAGGACCCGTTGGGGTATGCCTGCGGCACATGCGGCTATGGCAAGGAATGCGTGGAGGCGCTGGGGAAGTGCATGCCCCTGCCCAAGGGTTGCGTTGCCAAGAACGGGCCCGGATGCAAGAGTTGCGGCTGTGAGAGCTGCGTTTGCGAGATCTTCCCCAGTTGCTGCACCGAGAACTGGGACATTCTCTGTGTGGCGGCGTGTGAAACTGACTGCGACTACGACTGCTCCCCCTGTCCGGCCAACCCGTCGTGCGAGGGGCTGGAGTGTGGCGAGTACTGCGGCGTCAGTTGCGGCAAGTGCCCCGGGGGCCAGGTCTGCTCGCAATTCCAGTGCTGTACTCCCAGTTGCGACGGTAAGTCCTGCGGCTCGGATGGTTGCGGCGGCCAGTGTGGCGAGTGCCAGGGGACCGATGAATGTGTCGCCGGGCAGTGCGTAGCGTGCCAGCCTGACTGTGCGGGCAAGGATTGTGGGCCCGATAGTTGTGGCGGAATCTGCGGTGAGTGCGTTGGCGAAGCCAAGTGCATGGAAGGCTCCTGCGTCTCCAAGTCATGCGTCGGTTCGTGCGGTGGACAATCGCCCTTCGACTGCTATTGCGATGACCAGTGCATGAAGTTGGGCGATTGCTGTGACGACGTCTGTTTCGCCTGCCCGGACGTTTGCGAGGGGGGCTGCAATGGCATCGGCTGGGAGGGGTGCTGCGACGGCGAGACGGTGAAGTGGTGCCAGAACGATGAGCTACACGAAGACGATTGCAGTGGCAAGCCGTCTTGCGGCTGGAACCAGAAGGACGGTTACTACGGCTGTGAAACCGCAGGTGGGACCGACCCGTCTGGCGAGCACCCGAAGTCCTGTGGCGATGTCTGTTTCCCCAACTGCTTTGGCAAGGAGTGTGGGGACGATGGTTGCGGCGGCAGCTGCGGCGACTGTCTCGGGAAGTGGGCGGTCTGCACCGAAGAGGGCCAGTGCTGCGAGTCGAGTTGCAAGGACAAGGCGTGTGGCAGCGATGGTTGCGGCGGCTCCTGCGGCGCTTGTGCCGAGGGCCTCAGTTGCGACGGAACGGTTTGCGTCGAGGGGATCCCGGTCGGCTGCTACCCCGGCACCGACGCCGGTTGCGGTGGTTGCGGTTGTGAGGCCTGCGTGGTTGCCAAGGATGACTACTGTGGGCAGCAGTCCTGGGATTCGCTCTGCGCGACGATGTGTGCCGAGATGTGTGGTGCCGACTGCCCCTGTATTGCCGACTGTGATGGGAAGGATTGTGGGGACGACGGTTGCGGCAGCCTCTGCGGCGAGTGTGACGAAGGTCTCTTCTGCACCGGGGCCGGGCAGTGCAGCGATGAATGCTTCGGCAGTTGTAGCGGCAAGGAGTGCGGAGACGACGGCTGTGGCGAGAGCTGCGGCGAGTGCAAGGCTGGTCATCACTGCGGTGAGGGCCAATGCCAATTGGATTGCGACGGTGTGCCCTGGGAAGGATGTTGCGACGGAGAAGTCCTGAGTTACTGCGACGGCGGTGACCTCGTGACCCAGGATTGCCAAGGCAACCCCGCCTGCGGCTGGAAGGGCGAGTTCTATGACTGCGGTACTGACGGCAGTGCCGAACCCGGCGGGACCTTCCCCCAATCTTGTGAGAGTTACTGCGAGCCCAAGTGCTCCGGCAAGATTTGCGGTGGGGACGGCTGTGGCGGCTCCTGCGGTGAATGCAGCGACGGCACCGCCTGCGTCAAGGGTGAGTGCGTGGAGAGCCAATGCGGTGAACTGGCTTACGCCGGCTGCTGTGCCCTGGACAACGTGCTCTGGTGGTGTGAGAACGCGGTTCCCAAGAAGCTCGACTGCGACGGCAAAGGGCCGTGCGGCTGGAACGTTGCCGACGGTTACTACAACTGTGCCACGGAGGGCGAAGCCGACCCGGATGGCCTCCACCCCATGCCCTGCCCGCCGGGCATCGGCTGCGAGCCGGACTGTACAGACAGGGAATGCGGCTCGGATGGCTGCAAAGGATCCTGTGGCGAATGTGCCGGTGGCCTGAAGTGCGCTGACGGAAAATGCCTCGGCGATGGCCCCGACGTGGTAGACGTTCCCGACTCCAAGGCTGACATTGGCGGTGCCCAGGAGGAGGTCGTCGAACCCAAGACCAAAGGCGGCGGGTGCACCGCTGGGAACAACCCGTCTGCAGGTGCGCTGCTCCTACTCTTGCTGCTGCTGGGGCTCTTGGCAGGACGTCGTCGGGTGGGGACCATGGCCCTCGTTCTGGTGCTGCTGGCGGCCGCCTGTGGCAACGGCAACAAGGGCAACTACGTCCCCGACCCCGATGCCGGCAAGAAGACGGAGGTAACCGCAGACGTGCCGGTTGATGATTCCGGCACGCTTGATGTGGCCCCCGAGGCTGGCCTGGTGGACGCTTCGGCCGATCTCTTGTCTGACAACTCCCCCGGCGAACTCAAGCCGCCCCCGCCGGATCTGCAAGCCGAGACTGAAGTGGCTGATATCGCAGCGGATACCGGGCCCGAGTTCAACTGCCATGATATCCCTGCCGGCCCCTTCAAGCTGGTCAAGATGAAGGGTGTCATTGCCTCCGAGGACCTGGCATTTGACAGCGAAGGGTACGTGGTGGGCTCGAACAACAAGGTTATCTTCAAGTCCGATCCTGCCGGCAATTCGCACATCTTCTCGCCCAACATGAAGTTCCGTTCGGGGCTGGCGATGCTGCCCAGCGGCTGGCTCGTAGTCAACGACAACAACCTGGGTCGTCTGGTCAAGATCGACCCCGACGGCGTCCAGTACACCCTGTTATCCGGGCTCAAGTATCCCAACGGCATTGCCATCGATATGCAGGGGTACATCTACGTTACCGAGGAAGATGCCAACCGGGTGATTCGGGTCCATCCGTATACCGGGGAATATACGGTCATTGTCGCCGAGATCAGTCATCCCAACGGCATCTGCTTCAACACTGACCATACCGGGCTCTTTATCGGCACCTTTGGCGGCGGCTGGGTCTATTATCTGTCCATCTCGCCTGATGGTAAGCCGGGCAAGCTCATCAAGTGGGGTGACATGACCGATACCCAGGGCCTGCTCGACGGTATCGCCGTGGACTACTGTGGCAATGTCTATGTTTGTGAGTACGGCGCGACCGAAGTCTACCGTTTCTCCCCGGACGGGCAGAAGCGAGAGAAGATCGTCGATGCCACGGATTTGGGCACCTACCTGCCCAACCTGCGGTTTGGCGCGGGTCCCGGGTGGAACCCCACCTCTCTCTACGCCCCGGACGGGTGGAATCCTGAAGACGGCGTCTGGCGCATTGACATTGGCGTGCCGGCACCGCCGCTACCGTTTCCCTAGGGGGCCTGCTTGCGACTTCGTGTCATCATTTTGGCGTTGTGCGGGTTTCTCCTATCGTGCGGTGCGGCGAGCAGCGAAGAAACCGGCGACATCGTCGTGGACTACGGCCAATGGACCGATGGCGAGTGCACGCTGGTTGCCGGTGACGAGTTGCCGGATTTCGTCGCGAACTATGGCTGTCAGGCAGATTTCGAGGCCATGGCAACCCGGCCGCTGGATGGTTCGATTCCCGGGGCCCGTTCGGCCAAGACGGTCTGGGATACCTATGACGACACCCTCTACTTTCTCAACGCCGAGAAGTATCCGATTCACTACTACTTCTGCGCCGACCATCTGAGTATCAAGAATGGCAAGCCGCCGGTACCCGACCTCGGCACCTTCAACATGACCGAGTACTACAGTCCTTATCGGCGTTTCTGGCTGGGGGCGATTACTTTCTATGAAGGGCCCCAGGTCTGGACCTATGAGATCGCCCCCTATGACAGCTCCTCTGCCGAGATGGTAGCCCAGACCATGGGGCAGATTTCGCAGCATGCCTTCTTTGGTAAGGTCCTCCACTTCCATCCGACCTCGGAGGGAGTGGCTAACCTGGTCAAGGATCTGCCGGACGATATTCCGGTGGTGACCACGGATGGTCTTTACAAGGGTGTTACCTTCCTGCCCCTCAACCCCGGCGAGAGTTTCGGCCAGTTGCGTTTCTTGAAGGTCGCCAACCTCGAATCGGGCAAAGACTTCGTCACGCCCCGGGACGTAGTCGTCCTGGACCAGGTGCCCAATGATATTCCGGTGGTGGCGGGCATCATTACTGATGAGTTGCAGACTCCTCTCGCGCACATCAACGTGCTGTCGCAGAACCGGGGGACCCCCAATATGTCGCTGGCCGGTGCCGTCGACGATGTTGCCCTACGTGCTCTCGAGGGCCAGTGGGTGCGGTTCCGGGTGGACCCCTTTGACTACCATGTGGAGGCTGCCACAAAGGCAGAAGCTGATAAGTGGTGGGACGAGCACAAGCCGCCGCCAATCAAGGTTGCCGAGTTGGACCTCTCGGTTACCGACCTGCGGGATGTGGAAGAGTTGACCGTCAACGACATCTCGGCTTTTGGGGGCAAGGCCAGCCACTTTGGCGAGTTGTACCGCATTGAGGGGGTCCGGACCCCGGATGGCTTTGCAATTCCGGTGCACTACTACAAGGAGTTCGAGAAGGCCAATGGCTTCGACGTCATCATCGATGCATTGCTGGCGTCCGAGCTTTTCCAGAACGACATCGCTTACCGTGAGGTGGCCCTGGCCGCGCTGCGTGAGGACATGGAAGACGGGTGGTTTGACCCGGCTCTGGAGCTGGAAATTCTCCAGAAAATCGGTGAGAAGTTCCCCGGCATCAAGCTCCGTTTCCGCTCCAGTACCAATGCGGAAGATCTTGATGGTTTCACCGGTGCGGGGCTCTACACCTCGAAGTCAGGGCAACCCGGGAACGCGGCACAGCCCATCGCCAAGGCCATTACCAAGGTCTACGCCAGTCTGTGGAACCAGCGGGCTTTCGAGGAGCGGAGCTATCGGGGTATTGACCACAGAGGCGTGGGGATGGCGATCCTGGTGCATCGCTCTTTCCCCAACGAGGCGTCAAACGGGGTAGCGCTCACCAACAATATTTTCGACCCGACGCAGCCGGCCTTCTATATCAACGCGCAGAGGGGCGATATCTCGGTGGTGCGGCCACCGTTGGGCATCCTGCCGGACCAGTTCCTCTATTTCTATGCCTATCCCAATCAGCCCATCACCTATCTGGCTCATTCCAGCATGATAGCAAGTGGCGACTCGGTGCTGACCCTGGAAGAGACACGGGAGTTGGGCACGGCGCTGCAGGCCATCCATCTGAATTTCGCCTCGTTCTATGCCACCCCAGGGAAGTTCTATGCCATGGACATTGAGTTCAAGTTTGACCCGGGTTGGACGGTGGAAGAGGAGTGCGTGGCGCAGTGCGACGAAGATGACAAGAACTGCGTTGAGTTGCCGGTTTGCACGGAGCATGATGTGTACAAGAATCTGCTGTGGGTGAAGCAGGCGCGACCACACTACGGCTGGTCGGCTAGCCCATTGGAATAGGGGGAAGTTGTGGTGAACAGATTTGGAGTGGCGCTGAGTTTTGCGCTTCTGGCAATGGCATCCTGCGGGGGCGATGGGGATGGCAAGTATGTTCCTGATGGCACGGAGATTGAGGATACGAGGGTTGCGGACGAGGCGGGAGTCCCCGATGCAGTGGTGGACGTGCCGGAGCAAGAGAACCTTGCGCCTCTGGACATCGTGGACCAGGACATCTCTCCAGAAGAATGGGACAAGCTCTATGGCGGGGAGTGCAAGCTGGCGGAGCGGGTCGGCCTAGTCGAGGTATTCCGGGCTGACTGGGGACAGATGGTGCAGGCTCGTTTCAAGGACAAGGTGGCAGCCACCGAGGTTTTTGAGGAAGTGGCCGTTGAAGGTGGCTGCCGATTGCTCAACCGCGCTGCTCCCGAGTGCACACCATCTTGCAACCAGCAGACCGAACAGTGCAGCCTCGCCGAATCCTGCGAACCGCTGCCGGCGCTTCTTGATGTGGGGACAGTAACGGTTTCTGGTCTCAGTTTTGCTGCCGCCTTGTCCCCCAATGCTAACAACGACTACGGCAAGTTTGATTTCCCTCAGGAACCGCTCTTTGTTGACGGTGCGCTCATCGAGGTTTCTATTCCAGAGGGTCCTCTGGGGCCGTTTCAGATGCAGGGCCGGGGGGTGGCTGGCATAGTCATGGTGGAGCCGCCGGTGACCATCAGCAAGGGTGCGGGATTCGACCTGGCCTGGGAGGAAAGTGGTGGTTCTGGAGAGGTTTTCATCCAGGTGAGCCTGGAAAACCACGCCACTACCCCCCTGACCATTCAGTGCACCGTGCCCGATACGGGCGGCATCACCATTTCCCAGGACTTCATCGACCAGTTGCTGGCAGCCTGGGTGGCGGGCACCGTGGTTGCCACGGTGCAACGCCGAACTGTCGATGCTGAGAGTTTCAAAAGTGGCTGCATCGAATTTCAGGTGTACAGTGATTGGGACAAGGACCTAGAGGTCAAGTGACCCGAGGAGATGATACCGTGCGACCGTTCTCTGTGGGGCTGGCAGTAGTATTGCTGCTGAGCGTTTCTCTCGCTTTCGCAGACGAAGGCAAGAAGAGCAAGAAGAACAAAGACCTGAAGGGCAAGCCCGATGTGGCGGTTGGTGTGAACCTGCACTCCATGTGGAGTTACTCTGATGGTGAACCCAGCAACGAGTTCAGCATGGAAATGGCTCGTCTGCAGGTGACCTTCAAGCAGGGCAAGAGCATCGATGCCAAGCTCCAGGGCGACTTCGATGAGCTCTTTGGCAAGGGTAGCGCCAAGGCGATGATGCGTGATGCCTGGGTGCGGGTGCGGCCGATGGACTGGTTTGGGGTGAAAGTGGGGCAGCAGAAGCGTCCCTTCTCCCGGATTCAGCTACGTTCCATGGGCAAGTTTGAAACAGTTTGGCGTGGGCCTGCCGATGCGTGGCTTTCCAAGAGTTTGAAATATGGTGACCGAGACATCGGCATTACCCTGGGATTTGATTTCGAGTGGGACGAGGGGCGTGAGTTGCTGTTGACCCTCGGCGCATTCAATGGCAACGGTAAGAACTCGGCAGAGAGTGATCTGAATGGGGCCAAGGATGTGGTCGGTCGCGTTGAGGGCAGGCCGGTGGAGTGGCTTTCCCTGGGGGTGAGCGGGGCGCTCAAGATGTTCGACCATGGCAGTTCGGATGTCCGGCCGGAGCAGGCCTGGGCTGCCGGGGCCGACCTGCAAGTGGACTGGGAAGGCCTACTGGTAGTTGCCGAGGGGCTCTTTGGCGAGAACTGGGATCCCTGTCTCTTCGCTCCTGATGTTCATGAGACCTGCGTCATTCTGCAGCCCACCGGCAGTACCCCCAACCCGTCCTATCCGGCGAAGACCCTGGTCCCCAAGACATGGTCAGCGGTGCTGATGGTGGCCTACAAGATCCCCATCTACAAAGCGTGGAAGCTCTCTTTGCAGCCACTCTTCAAGGGTGAGTACTTTGCCCCTGATGCCGATGTCAGTGATGGCAATGTGATGGTCGCCACTGCGGGTGTAAACCTCTGGATTGGCAAGCACTTCCGGTTCATGGTGCAGGAGGAGTTGATACGGCCCGGTGACGGGGCTCCATCCATCTGGCAGGATGAGAACCGTCTCATGACCCAGGTGGCCTTCGACCTATGAGGACCCACCCGTTACAACGTCGACGTTCATCGCCGTCGTGGCGGCTGTTTCGCATAAGTCTGTTGTCTGCGGCCATGCTTTCGCTCCCCTTTGTCTTGATGGCGGGACACTACGGGTACCGCGCGGTCACCTCACATTACCGGTACAACGCTGCCGTGGGGCAAGACGAGCCCTTGACGCCGGAGCTTTTCCATCTGCACCTGCATGACTTGCTGCATCAGGATGTCAGGCGGCTGGCCATGCCAGAAGGCCCCAGAAACTCTGAGCTCCCCACCCTCAACTTGCTGCTGGGCAATGGCGAGCTGGCTGAGCTGGATGGAAATCTGCCGCCCGAGGAGGGCAAGGGTGCGTACGTCACGGGGTACTTGCAGAAAGGTGCTCGTAACTACGCCATCAAGGCGCGCTATCGAGGCCGCCGTCACTGGCACTGGAATTACCCGCAGAAGTCCTGGAAGATCAGGTTGCAAGTAGGGGAATTTTTCAACGGGCGGGATACCCTGGGGATTCTTAACACGGTCAGTCCCATGCCCTTTTCTGAGCAGATCATTCTGGACATCGCCCGGGAAGAGGGTTTGATGACCCCAGATTACTATCCCGTCCGCCTCCGGCTCAACGGTGCCCGTCTGGGAGTCCACTTTCTGCAGACGCAGCCCGACGAGGGGCTGATCCGGAGTAGCCACCGGATACCTGGTGGGCTTTTCTCTGGCTCGAAGGCCCCCATTGATGAGCAGACCGGCGTCTCATCTCTCTGGCAGGATGTTGCGCACTGGAAGAAGGTGGCGACGTCTCAGACCGAGAAGCTGAAAGACTTTCATCGTCTGGAGGAGTTGCTCAGTGTGGTCAAGTCGGGGGACCAGGAGAGATTCGCTGACTTTGCCGACCGCCATCTGGACCTCGACCGTTTTGCTTTGCTCGACGCTCTCGACGTCATCTTCGGCAATGACCAGCATGACTTCCACCAGGATCACAAGTTGTACTTCGACCCCTACCGGGCCCGCTTTGAACCCATTGCGTGGGGTTTTGGACGCTGGCGCAACCCGAGCCACCTCAATCGCACGGATAATCCGCTGTTGCTCCGGCTCAAGGAGTTGCCCGAGTACCTGACGTTGCGGAACAAGATGGTATTGCGTTTGCTCGATGGCCCCTGCCATCCAACCCGGATTCGAGCGCGGGCCGATGGGCTCTTCAGGGCGCTCCGGGGGGACCAGCTCACCGATCCATTCTGGGACGCCTATCGGCTCCTCCCCAACCTCGGCCGCTACTATCGGCAGATGGTGCGGCCCATGGACGTTGAGCGTCAAAGTCTGGTCTTTGAGACCATCATGGAGCGCTATCAGCGCCGAGTGGCATCCGTGCGCGACGAATTGCTGAGGCCGGGGCTGACGGCGAGTTGGCAGCCAGCAGGAGAGGGTCGTTGGCAGGGTACGGTAGAGGTCACCGTCGACGGCAATGCGGGGTATCGCCTCGATACCGTCCATGCCCAGGCAATTGCGGGCTGTCGTGAAGCGGCGTTCCGCTATCGGCTGGACCGCAACCTCTCCGGGAAGCCCGAGGCCTCGGAGCCGCTGCTCATCGACTATCGGCCGGCGCTGGAGCCGGGGAGCATGCTGGAAGCCCGTGGGCGGGTTAATCCGTTACGTGGTGCGGTACGGGCAGTACCTATTCCCCGGAGCTACCGCATCTTCATCGAAGGGGACTGTGCCCCGGCCGGCGTGACTGTGGTGGCGACCCACGGGATCAGCGGCGAGGCGGTACGAATCGAGGCTCTCCCGGCGAAACTGGAGGTCGCTTCCGGCAGCTGTGAAGGCAACTACGCAATGGTGCCGGGGCAGATAGCACGTCACCCGTGGTGTGCGCCTCTTGCCTCCACTCCGCTGGTGGAATTGGGACCCGGCAAGGTGAAGATAGCAAAGGACCGGGAGTACGGCCCCGAGACCACCGTGCGGATTCTGCCCGGGACCGAAGTGAGGCTGGACAAGCGCGTGTCGCTGATCTTCCGAGGCAAAGTGCTGGCGGAAGGCACTGCTGCGGATCCCATTATCTTCACCGAGAGAAAGAAGCGCTACGGGGGCATTGCCCTGCAGGGACCGGGCACTGCTGGTTCCCGTTTCCGGCACGTGCGCTTTGAGAAGGGCCGTCACCCGGAGTGGGGACTGGGCCTCTATCCCGGGCTGCTCAACATCCACGACACCAGTGACATTCTGCTGGAGCATTGCGAATTCGGGCCGAATCGAGGTGCGGACGATGTCCTCCATATCGCTTACGTATCCGAGTTGGCAATGGAAGACGTGAAGTTTGAGGTTAGCGCGGCCGATGCGCTGGATATTGAGTTCTCGGAGGGGACCCTGGCCAACGTCGTTGTGGACGAAGCCGGGGACGAGTGCCTTGACCTCATGGGAAGCCGTCTCAACGTGCGCGATTCCCGCTTTTCCAATTGCGGTGGCAGTGCCATCTCCGCCGGAGAAGAGAGCAAGGTCAATCTGGTGGACTCCTATCTGGGCGGGGGCGGCACGGGGCTGCTGGTCAAGAACGCATCCCGAGCGCTGGTGGACGGGGTGCTCTTTCACAATCTGAAGGTGGCAGTACAGGTGCAGGTCATGAGCGATCGCTACGAGAAGCGTAGCAAACTCAAGGGCGATGAACTGCTGGTCCTGGATTGCGAGCAAGCGCTGGTTTCGGACAAGAAGCTCAAGAAGCAGCCAGTGGTGAGGATTCCAGAAGAGAGCGAAGTCGGTGACCTGCTGGTGGGGGTGAGACAATGAAGTTCATCCCTTACCGATTCCGGCCGAGCTTGGGATTCCTGTTGCTGATTGTAGTGGCAATCGCGACGACGGTCTTCTTTGCCTGGGGCCTGCAGGAACCAGATCTTGACGTTGCCTGGCGAGTCGAGCACCGCTTGCAGAAGGGAGCGGCGCTGGAATTGACGGCGGACGAACGGGCCGCACTGGAGAGGGCGCTGGCCGGCCATCCCGAGTTGGGGTTGGCCATCGACGACGAAGGTCGGGCGGTGCTTGTGGAGGCCAACGACGACGACGATGACGAGGAGGGTGAGGAGTGATCCGACGGTTCAACCGGTATGAACTGAAGTACGTGATTCACGCCAGCACTTATCGTGCCTTTGTGGACGACCTGTGCCACTTCATGGAGCCAGACCCGTATGGCGACAAGGATGGCTTCTACCGAGTCATCAGCCTCTACTATGACAGTCCCGACTATCAGTGTTATCGGGCGAAGGTAGAGGGCCTCAGGTTTCGGCGCAAGCTGCGCCTGCGCATCTATCCCGGGACTGACATGGAGTCGGTAGACAAGGGGTTCTGCGAGATCAAGCAGCGGATGAATCGGACGGTGCAGAAGAAGCGGGTGACTTTGCCACTCGACCAGGCCTATGCGCTTTGCGAAGGTGACTTCGACCCGTCTCACCTTGATGAACTGGATCAGGTCGCGGCATCAGAGATGCTCTACATGGTGAAGATTGCCAACCTGCGCCCCAAGTGCATGGTGAGCTATCGACGGCAGGCCTTCATGGGCGGGCGCTTTGAGCAGGGAATGCGGGTCACTTTCGACATGCAGCTCCAGGGCCGGGTGCATGCCCTGGACGTGAAGGCCCCGGCCAGCAATCACTACTTCATGCCACCCGACTGGTTCATTCTGGAGGTCAAGGTGAATGAACGGATCCCAGATTGGATGGTCTCGGTTCTGGCGAAACACCAGTGTCAAACACAACGCGTCAGCAAGTACTGCGCGTCCCTGAAAGATGGATTGAATCGTCTCGAATATGCCTGGCGGCACAAGGAGAATCTCTATGGATGAGCTGATCAAACAACTCAGTCAATTTGAAGACCTGACCAGTACCTTCACCATGCTTGACGTGGCCATTGTTTTTGGCCTCAGTCTGGTACTTTGCTTGATGGTGGGTTGGGTCTACAGGTTCACGCACAAGGGCATCTCCTATTCCCAGAGCTATGTGCACACCCTGGTGATTCTGGGGACGGTCATCGCCTTCATCATGCTGGTCATCGGGTCGAATATTGCCCGTGCCTTCACCATGGTTGGGGCCCTTTCCATCATCCGCTTCAGAAACGCGGTGAAGGAAACCAAGGACATCGGCTTCGTCTTTCTGGTGATGGCCATTGGGATGGCTTGCGGGACGCGCTTTTATCGACTGGCTATCTTCGCCACTTTTGCGCTTTCCGCCGCGGTCATCGTCATGGACAAGTTGAATCTCTTCGCCAAGGTCATCCGGGAACGGATTCTGATTGTTCGTCTGCCCGAAGGAACGAACTACGAAGAGACGCTGGCCGAACTGTTTGACAAGCGCCTATCGAGCTACAACCTGATTTCCGTTGAAACGGTGCGCAAGGGTACTCTGCAAGAGCTGATCTACTCAGTAGTCCTCCGCCGCAAAGTCGACCCCACCAGGTTACTCGAAGAGATCCGCGCTGCCAATGGCGACAACAAGGTTTCGTTGGTGCTGGGGCAGCAGGAGATTGATCTGTAGGGCTTTCCGTGGTGCGTGAGAGACGGCGCCGGCCCTTTTCTTCAGCGTGTCATCCCGCGGCCGGCCGCAGGCCGGCGAGGGATCCCCTGGCACCACCCGGCCTCTTCTTTCGGCAGGCCGAAAACACGCAGGGGTTATTCCTCCGGGCGGTCCTGCGTTATCACATGCCATTTGGGGCGTTTCCAGCTTTCTCGGAAGGCTGGGAGGGTGGAGATGATGGCCTCGCCTTTTCGTTCAAATCCATCGATGAAGAGAACGAGATCGTACTGCTGGGCGGGCGTCCCGTAGTTGTGGTCGAACTCTTTGACGATGAGATTGGCGGGGGTGACCTTGTGGTCCATGACGGTGGTCACCGGGAAACTGATGCCGGGGACATCGGCCGTCCCCTCGTAGGCCTTGGCCACCAGTTCGGTGCAGACCAGAGCGGCATCGGTGCGGTTATCGAAGTCGAAGTCGTAGGGACGTCCGGTGTAGTGGAAGGCCATGCGGATGGCCTGGGCACGTTGCACTTTGGTTACCCGAGGTCGCAGCACGGCAAGGGAGTCGCAACCGGCGGAGTGTTCCAATGAGGTGTGCGAGACACCTTCACTGATGGCTTCGATGACGCTATGGGTGTGGCCCTCGCTGTCTGGTTTCAGGTGGCCTGCGTGCTGCTTGGGATAGAGTTTGTGGAGCAGGGCATCCAGATCCTTGCCCTCGGCGCCGTTGTCAGCCAGCCACTGTGCCACCGCAAGATCATTGGCGAAGTACTCCCGACGTTCTTCTGGGGTGCCGATGTAGAGAGCAGCATGAGGCCAGTAACCCGGCAAACCGATGTTGGAGAGGTACCATTCCCGGCGTTCCAGGAGGATGTCTCCGGGCAGCAGCTGGGAGGCAACCTCCGCAACCTGCTCGGGAGTGATGAGGGAAGAGCCCTGACGGTGGACTTTGGTATCGCCCATCCACTCCGAGACGCCGGCCTGCACGGGGAAGTAGGCTCTGAACCCGGCCTTTCGGATCACCGCACCGGCGTTGTCCATGGTCATGCGAATGCCCTCGCCCTTGCCCATCTGCCAGAGCAGCTCGGTATCTAGCTCCAGTCCCCTGCGCAAGCCGAAACAACCGGGGCGGCCGCGGCTCTTATCGACGCTGTCCAGGGCCACAAACTGGGTGGCGATGCCAACATTCAGGTAGCGCAGCTTGAAGCGATCGTAGCTGCCAGCCGGCAAGCCGATTTCCGGAACAGGCTCGTTGAGCACGATGTCGAGGTCGGGGTGGAGAGAGGCGAACTCGATCCACCTCAGGGCTGCGGCATACTGGGCGACAAATGCCGCGTACCCGACGATGAATGAATGGTCACGCAGCTTTCCGTCTTGCACAAGCCAGTAGTGGGCGTGGTAGCGCCGCACTGACTCCAGGGCGAGGTAGTTGTCGAGAAACCGTTCCCAGGTTCGCCAGAGGACTTCCCGTTGCCCTCTCGTCAGGGTCTCGTCCGCGGCCACGTCCAGGAGATCAGTGCGCGTCTCCAGATAGGTAAGTATGGCCCGGGTGTTACGGCGATAGCGCTTCACTGCCTTCTGGTCGCCACGGATTCGGTGCTGGAGTTCGATTGACTCAAGCTTGTGGGCGGGGACGGGACCACGATTCGTGCCGCAGGCCGAGAGGCAGACTACCAGACTGGCGACAGCCAGAAGGCGGAAGCTCATCTTGTTACCACGAAGGACTCTGGTGGTATTCGCCGTGGCAGATACCCGTGCATCCCTTGCCGTTGTATGTAATCCCGTTGGGCAACTTGTAGTTGGGTTCGCCATTGACGTGGAGTGTTCCGTCGACGGGTTGGTATTGACTGTTGAACACTTCACTGTGGCATTCGTAGCAGCCCACGCCCTCTTTGACATGCATGGAGTGACGGCCTGTCATGGCCCCCAGGGCAACCGATGAGCTCTTTGGCCCGGGGTGGCAGGACGCACAGCCGATGTCGCTCTTGTTGAGGGGGACGCTACCGTTGTCGCCCTGGCCGTTGCCGTGGCAGTAGAGGGAGCTACAAGTCATGCTGGCAAACTTCCCGTTGGGGCTGAGCCCGCCGCTGAGATCAACTTCGGCTTTCCCCGGAGTATCGTCAAACATGTGTCCCGGGCTGGTGACCTCAGTCGGTGTCACGTGGCAACCCACGCAGGTGATGAGTGCGTGGCCGTTGCCGGTGACGTGGAAACCATGGGCAGGGAAAGCCCCGGCCGCAGCATCGGTCGCACCGTCAATGCTCTGTGGCGGTGCGCCAGTCTGGTTGTCAACGCCACCATGACAGAAGGTGCAGTTAGTCCGCCAGCCATTGTCGTGGCAAGTATCGCAGCTCTGTCCGGTGGTGCCACCCAACAGATCGGTGCCATGGCACATGGTGCAGTTCATGGTATTGAGCATGGCTGCTTTGCCGTGCACCGACGGAGAGGTCCATCCCGGCGGGTGGAAACCACCTTGCTTGTTATCCGACGCTACGTCCGCCACCACGTCTATGACCTTGTTGTCGTTAGTGGCGTCCTCCACCAGGGGCAGGTCGGGATCTTCGCCACCGGTATCACCGATTTGATCAGGAGTCACCGCGCTTGAGGAATCCTCCAGGACGTCTGCAGGGTAGCTCCAACAGCCGGAAACCAGAACGAGGGTGGCGGCAAAGGCCAGGAATCGCTTCAAACTCATAGTTGGCATCTCCTTGCTCATCCCGGAAGCGCACCCTCCGGAAACTCGTAAACCTGTCCCATTGTAAACACGTGGCTGGGCGCGTCAACCGTTGAGACGATCTGCTCGCACGTGGTATACTGCGCAGGTGTTTCCCGACGGAGGGCTTAGGCCATGAGAAAGTACTTCGCAGTTCTGATGCTAACCGTGATGGGCTGCAGTAACACTGGCGGTGTTGTCGAGGAGGATGTGAGTCGCAGGTCCACGGCTGACAGCCAGCACCAGGATCTGCTGCAAATCGATCTGGTGGGGCCGGAAGCGACCACCGATGGCCCGGAATTTGACGTGTCGTTTGAGCTTTCTTTCGAGGAGATTGTGGAATCTGAGATAGTCGGTCCGGCCTGCAATCCGGGGGAAGGTTGTTTCCTGGACAAGTGTGATGAGAACGCTGATTGCCAGTCTGGTTGGTGCGTTGATCACATGGGTGATGGCGTCTGCTCGGTGAGTTGCCAGGAGGAGTGCCCCCAGGGATGGAGTTGTCAGCAGGTGGCGGGCACAGCTCCCGACGTTGTCTACGTCTGCGTTTCAGACTATGCAAACCTCTGTAAGCCATGTGCGAGTGGCGACAACTGCAAGAGCGTCGGTGGGGCGGAAGATGTTTGTGTGGACTATGGCGAGGAGGGTTCTTTCTGCGGAGGCGGCTGCACTGCTGACGAAGACTGCCCATGGGGGTTTTCATGCTCAAGCGCGGCCACTGTCGACGGCATTGAGACGACGCAATGCGTGGCCGATGCGGGAGTCTGCCCCTGCACAGAAAAGGCCGTTGAACTCGGGCTGTGGACGCCCTGCGAGGTGGCCAACGAATCCGGCCTCTGTTCGGGGATGCGGGTCTGCACGGAAACCGGCCTGTCGAGTTGCGATGCTCTGGTGCCGGCACCCGAGATATGCAATGGACTGGACGACGATTGCGATGGCGAGGTTGACGAGCCCAGCGCAGTGGAAGGGAAGTACGTCGACCTTTGCGATGATGACAACGAATGCACGGCAGATGCTTGCCTGGGCGAGGCCGGCTGTGAGCATGTGGCGATGTCGGCAGGGGAGTGTAAGGACGGGGATTCGTGCACGGTCGGGGATCATTGCGTAGGGGGAACTTGTGTGGGGTCA
Source organism: uncultured Pseudomonadota bacterium (assembly GCA_937884235.1). GTDB lineage: Bacteria > Myxococcota_A > UBA9042 > CAIXZC01 > CAIXZC01 > CALGBT01. The sequence continues at coordinate 4,939 of CALGBT010000135.1, read as the reverse complement.
CCAGTTCAGTGCGATGACAGCAACCCCTGCACGGATGACAGCTGTGACGGTCTTGGTGGCTGCAATTTCGAGCACAACCAGGCGGATTGTGACGATGGTGATCCCTGCACCGTTGCCGATGAATGTAACGGCGGTGCGTGTGCCGGGGTCTCGATTCCCTGTGAATGCATGGAAGATGCTGATTGCGAAGTGTTGGAGGACGGGGATGTGTGTAACGGCACGCTGGTTTGCAATGCTGCGGCCCTACCCCACAAATGTGAAGTGAACGTCAAGACCATCATCAATTGCCCCTCACCGGGTGGGGAAGATGCTGCGTGTCTGGCAGCTGACTGCGATGCTCTCTCCGGGGCCTGTTCCGTAGTCCCGGCCAATGACGGATTTGCCTGTGACGACAAGGATGCTTGCACCATTGGCGAGCTCTGCCAGGCTGGAGCCTGCGAGGGGGGAGGGGCCGCACTGTGTGACGACAAGAACCCTTGCACCGACGACAGTTGCGATGGAGTGACAGGCTGTGAGCATGAGGACAACCAGGAGCCCTGCACCGACTTCGACGTCTGCACGGTGGGCGATGCCTGTGCCGAGGGTAAGTGCGTGCCGGGAAGTGAGCTTCTCTGCGATGACGACAACCCGTGCACCGCAGACCAGTGTGACGTGGCCAAAGGGTGCATGCATTCGCCAACTGATGGAGCATGCGACGATGGCAACAGTTGCACACTGAGCGATACCTGCGTCCTGGGGAAGTGCGTTGGTGCACAAGCATTCTCCTGCGACGACGACGATGTCTGTACCACCGACAGCTGCGATCCGCTGCAGGGCTGCGTCCATGCGCTGAATCAGGCCCCCTGTGATGACCAAGACCTCTGTACTACGGGTGACCATTGTCACCTGGGGGAGTGCATCGCCAGCGGGGCTTTGAAGTGCGACGATGCCAACGCCTGCACCGATGATTCGTGTGAACCGGCGACGGGTTGCAGCTTCGTTCCCAACGTCACGCCCTGTGACGATGGCAACGCTTGCACTGAAGACGATGCCTGCTCCGGTGGTCAGTGTAAGCCGGGGAAATCAGCCTCATGCAACGACGAGAATATCTGTACCGACGACTACTGTGATTTCGAAATAGGCTGCTTGCACGTGGACAACAAAGCCCCTTGTGACGACGGCAACAAGTGCACGGCCAACGAGGCATGTTTGGATGGAAGTTGTCTAAATGGCGGGCCCGTCGCCTGCAGTGACGGCAATCTCTGCACCGACGACTCCTGTGCACCGGACGTAGGTTGCCTCTACACCAACAATGTCATCGCCTGCGACGATGGGCTGGCGTGCACGGTTGGCGATTTGTGCGCCGACGGTGCCTGTCAGGCAGGTGGCGCCGCACAATGCGACGATGACAATGTCTGCACCGACGATAGCTGCCAGGAGCCCGGGGGCTGTCTCCATGTCCCGGTTCAGGACGGCACGGTTTGCGGGGCCAACAAGGAGTGTAACGGCGGCGTTTGTGAAACTGCTTGCGACCCGACCGCGCTGACCTTCAGCTACACCGGCGGCCCACAAACGTTGGTCATTCCGGCCTGTGCCACTAAGGTGACGTTGGAGGCCTGGGGGGCCGAGGGGGGCACCAACGGCGCCGAATCGTCCAAAGGCAAGGGCGGCTACACGAAGGGGGAGTCTTTGCAACTAGCAGGCAAGACTTTAAGCATCTACGTGGGCGGCCAAGGGGGGAACAACGGCTCCACTGCCACTGCCGGTTGGAATGGCGGCGGCGGTCACTACAGCGGCAATTCCACAAACGGTGGTGGTGGCGGCTCGGATGTACGAGTTGATGGCAGTGGCTGGGGCAACCGGGTGCTCGTCGCCGGTGGCGGTGGCGGGTCAGCATGGTGCTACAGCAGCACCGGCATCGGTGGCCATGGCGGTCCTGCTACCGGCGGCGACGCCGGGCACAGCGGCAACTCGCCTGGCGGATACGGCCGGGGCGGCACTCAGTCGGCCGGCGGCCTGGGTGGGACCTTCTCCAGCAAGGCTCCGGATGGGAGCCTGGGCACCGGCGGCAATGCCTACAACGACAACGGCGGGTGTGGCGGTGCCGGGGCCGGTGGTGGTGGCTACTACGGTGGCGGTGCGGGAGCTCATGGCGGCGGTGGTGGCGGCGGTTCGTCCTATGTCGGCACGCTGCAGAGTACGACCATGCAGCAGGGTGTTCGTTCGGGCCATGGTCAGGTGAAGGTTTCCTGGCAGTAGAAGTCTGGCGGAAGTTAGTTTCTGCGTTTGTAAACGCGGTAGCCATCTTCGCGAATACCGGTCAGGCAGCAAGCGCCAGAGGGAATTGTGGAGCCCCGCTCTCTCAGGTGCCATGCGTACTCGTCAGCGGCGAACTTGTCCATTCCGTTGAGTTCTTCATATTCGTCGAGGGTAACGAGACGCCGATTGGCCGCCACCGACTTGGCCAATTGCATGTTCTGGATGATCTCGCCTGCACCGGCGGCCACGGTGCCACCAAAGACAAGCATGGTATTCCCGCTGCCGTAGGAGGCGAGAAGAATCCGCTTGCCAACAAGATCCTCGCCAATGCGCGCGTACTCGGTGGTGAGCAGGTCGGCGAGGCAGAGGTAAAGGGAGCCGGTGTAGAGGTTCCCGGTGCGAGAGATGAGGTCGAGGCTGCTGGTCAGACGGAGGCGGTCGAGTTCTTCCTGGGCCTGGTCCCGGCTGATACCACGCGCCCTCATGAGCAGGTCCTGCATGGCCTGGACTGGCATAGATTGGAAAGGCGCGTGGAGCACGGCATAGTCAATGGCATCAAGGAAGTGACCACCGGGAGGACGTTCCACCACCCCCGTAGTCAGGGCTTGTTGCTTGTAGTCGAGATAGGCGCGGGATAGTGCCTTCAGGTAGCACTCAACTGAAAAGCGTCCTCGCACCGAAGCATGGCGGTTACCCACGGCGCGAAAGAAATCATCGACGTTTTCACCCCAGATTCCGGTCAATCCCAGGTCGATGTTCAAGAGCCTCGGGTTGGCCTCGACCAGGAGGGAGATCGCACCGGCTCCCTGGGTGAGCTCAGCGGTGGTGCCGCTGAGGTAGCTGGCAATGTCACCCATGGCCGCAATGGCCACCGATGTGCGGCCAGCCATACGCTCGACGGCGATGGCCTGCAGCGCACCGAGGAGAGCATAGGTGCCGCTGGCGCAGGCGTGCTTGACTTCGTAGGTCGCAGCGTGGGGGCCGATCTGCTCCCCGCCAACGCGAATCAGGTCCTGGGCGTATGCGGCCACCGGCTTGGCGGCGTCCTGCGCGGTTTCGGTGCCACAGTAGAAATGACGAATGCGGCCTGGTGACGGGGCCCCGGGCCGCTGCAAGAGAAGGCTGGTCGCTTCGGCCACCATGGTCACAGTATCTTCGTACCAATCCGGGATGCGCATCTCCCGTTGGCCGGTGAAATCCTGAGCTCGCAGGAGCCTCTCGGCACAGCACCCTTCTTCGGTGCGACGGACGATCAGTTCGCTGAGGTCCACGGTCGGGCCAGGCAGGTAGATGGCGATGTCACTGATTCCGAAGCTCGTCATGGCGTCACTTCCGCCTGCTCATAGAGGTGATGGATAGGGGCGACAAAGGCCTCCGTGAGTCCGGTTAGGAGACTGCGGACTGCAGGAACTGCATGGAGCCCTTCGAGTTGGGCCACGGCTCCCTCCCGGCGCCGGATTTCGGCCAGAGCGATGCCCCTGGCACCGCACTCCACCATGAGGTCCGTAGCCCAGACAATGTCGGCAGTAGTCGTTGCATGGCGTGGCTTGGCAAGAATCTCCTTCAAGCGACGGCAGTGGTCGGGGAGCGCCAGTTCCAGGGTGTGCACCACCAGGGCCGAGATCTTGCCTTCTTGAATATCGCTGCCTTGCTGGCCCCGGCCTTTCTCGCCGTAAAGGTCGAGGAGGTCATCCTGGAGTTGAAAGACAATGCCCAGATGAATGGCACTTTGCGCCAGCGCATCCAGCAGATCCGGGGTGACATCATAGAGAAGTCCTGTTCCCACCAGTGGCAGAGCAAAGAGGGCCGCGGTCTTGGATTGAATCATCTCCACATATGCTGCCGGCGTCGGTTGAGGCTGCTCCTTGAGCAGGAACTCCCTCACCTGTCCGTCAATTACCCGGGTCGTGCTTTGCAGCAACAGCCGGGCAAGTTGCCAGCGACGGGTGTCATCTGTCTTGAGGCGGTCGAGGCAGAGCAGCGCGTAGAAGTACATGGCATCCCCAAGGTTGATTGCCTGGGGTTCCGAGTACTTGGCCCAGACCGTGGGGTGGCCACGTCGCAGCTCGTCTCCATCCTGGACGTCGTCGTGAACAAGGGTGGCATTATGTAGCATCTCGCAGGCCGCAGCGAAAGGATAGACCGTGGTCACGTCGGATTCCAATGCCTCGGCGAGCAGCACCGGCAGCAGGGCGCGCAGATGCTTGCCGCCAGTACCCAGATGATACTCACACATGTCGACAAGCAGGCTACCATCAGGGTGCTGCGCCCGCACCACATCAGCGAGGATGGTGGCGATGGGGCCATAGTGAGTCTGATGGGCCAAAGCTAGCTGGGTACGGATGCCCAAAAACACCTCCGGGGAAGTCAGGCAAGAAGGGTAGCACGTCGACACTTGAAGGTCTACTCGTTGCCCACCGGATGGAGGCAATTGCGCTGTTCCCCGAAATGTCGCCCTGAGCGCAGCGCAGCGGAGCCGAAGGGTCTCCATGCGCCACCTGTGCCTTGCCGTGGTCCGCACCGCCCATACCCAACCTAACACCTGCCGTCAGGCCGGTGCCGCCTTTCAGCCGCTGCCAGATCCCCAGCCAGCGCGCTGCCCGGAGGGCAAGGGTGGTGCGATAGAAGCGTCACCACCCTCACGGGGAATGCCGCTCAGATAAGCTCATTCTGTCCCCTCATCGCCTTGGAAAGGCAGGGA
>CALGBT010000134.1 GCA_937884235.1 uncultured Pseudomonadota bacterium | reverse complement strand
AGGACAACCTGTGCGTGAATGGTAATGAGACAGGGAACTGCCCTCCCGAAGAGCCTCACAACTATCTGGGCGAATGCCATGAGTGTCTCGAAACCTCGCATTGCCCGCCCGGCGAGACGTGTCATGCCGAAAAGTTCTACTGCATTCCCCCAGCATTGGTTTGCGAGCCGCCCACGCCTTACGAAAACATGGGCGAGTGCGTCCAGTGCATGGAGAACAGCCACTGCTCCCCCGACGAAATCTGCAACAAGACTCAGAAGATCTGCGAAGACAAGCCGATATCCTCGGGAGAATGTGTCTTTTCGGGCAACGGCATGGGGATTGGGAGCAAGATTGGCGATTTCTCGGCCATGAGTGATAGCGGCAATGTGATCAATCTGCATCAGTTTTGTGGTGAGGCCAAGGCAGTCTGGCTGATTACAGTGGCCGGCTGGTGCACGGCCTGCGATTCCTATGCGCCCCAGGCCAATCAGATGTGGATGCAGTACAAGGACCAGGGTCTACAGCTTATTTTCGTCCTCGGCGAAGATCCCCAGGGCAACCCGCCCAGTGCGGCTTACGGCAAGCAGTGGGCCCAGAACCACCAGGTCACGGCACCGATCATGCTCGACCCCAGTTGGAAGGGGCTTGATTCCAAGGTCACTCCCTCCGGCTATGATCTGCCCTGGGACTATCTGATGGACGGTGATGATATGACCTTCGTCTGGGAATCGGTCAATTGGAGTGCCGAAGTATTGGCCTCTGAAATTCAGAAACTTCTCGCCGACTGACAGCAATGGTCGGCACCCCTCTCTCACTCTGCCCGATTATCTTTGGAGACAAGATGAACAGACTGTGCCTGACGTGTGCGCTATCCCTTGCCCTCATTGCCTGTCAGCAACAACTCCCGGGAGGGCCAGTCCCGGCCTCCGGAGTGGCCCTGGAGGCTGCCCAGCCGGCCGCCGGCAGTATTGCCCCGGCCCTGCTGCCGGCCTATCAGCTGGAGTGGGAGAAGAAGATCCCGGGCAAGGCTGATGAGTACGACGACTGGCGCATGGACCATCCGCAGTGGTACGCGATTACCGAACCCCCGGCGAAGGGGAATTTCCGGCCCATGCGAGAGTGGGAACCGATGCAGTCCATGTTGATTACCTTCTCCAACGGCCTGACCTTCGATACTGCCGTGTCGAAGACCATCATCGACTCGGTAGTCGCCGCCCTTGATGCCGGGGAAGTCTGGGTTGTGACTGACGGCGAAGGCCCGCAGACTACCTTCAAGATCAAGCTGAAGCTGGCCGGTGTTGACGACGCCACCATCGACGAGAAGATCAAGTTCTTCGACATTCCCAACAATGCCTTCTGGTTCATCGACTACGGCCCTTTCCCCATCGTCGACGAGGATAGCCAGTCATATGCGTTTGCTGATTTCATCTACTACCACTATCGCAATCTCGACGATGCTATCCCTACCCGGCTGGCCAACCAACTTGGTGCCACCACTTACCGTTCCCCTTTCCCCTTTGAAGGCGGCAATTTCCAGGCGGATGGGGACGAGTACTGTTACTACGGTGAACGAGTCTACGCGCTCACCGGCCTGAGCGCTGCCCAGATCGAGAAGATCGCCAGCGATTACTATGGGTGCAAAAAGGCAGTAGTGCTCAAAGACATCACCAACGACGGTACCGGCCACATCGATATGTTCTTCAAGCTGGCCGGCAAGCATACCGCGTTCGTTGGTGACTACACGGTAGTCAAAGACGCTACGAACAAGCAGCGCATGGACGACAACACCGCGCTGCTGGAGGCCACTGAGTACAGCGATGGCTCGGATGGCATCACGGTCTATCGGATTCCCATGCCTAATCCTTTCCAGGGTGTGCCCCGGACGTTCATTAATTCCACGCTGTTCGTCAGTGCCGACAGCAAAACCAAGCTCAACCTGTGGCCCATATACACGGTGGACAAGGACCTCGAGGCCGAGGCCCTGGCGGTTTGGGAAGAGGGCCTGCCCGACTGGCAGCACGTGGGCATTATCAGTGACCAGATTTCGTTGCTCTCGGGGGCGGTCCACTGCGTCACGCGCACCGTGCCGGCCCTCCCGGCCAAGCAGTGGGTGGCAGACGGAGAGTGTGTTGCCGGCGCCTGCGATGGCGGTCAGGACGCGTACAGCGGCGGCTGCCTGCCTCCCACCGCGGATGCTCCGGGTTGTTGGGGGCCGGCCTGGGAGTGTCTCTGCAACAACTGCAGCAACGCCGGCTGCGATCTCCCGGCCGACTGCGGCGATGACAAGTGCGGCAAAGATGAGGATTGCTTCAACTGCCCAGACGATTGCGGCTGCGTCGACGGGGAGTTCTGCAACATGCTGGCTGGCGAATGTGATCTGTGCGGTGACGGCGAGTGCAGCCCCGGCGAGAACTGTCTGACCTGCCCCTACGACTGCGGTTGCGACCAGTATGAAGCGTGCGTTTTTGGCATCTGCACCAAGACCCCCTGCGGCGGCGTCCCCTACCAGGGCTGCTGTGACGGGACAACTGTGGTCTATTGCAGCGGCGGACAACTGCAGGGTGAGAATTGTGGTGGCGAGGGATGTGGCTGGGGCGATGGCGTCTACGAATGCGGCGGGAACCATGGCGACCCAG
>CALGBT010000133.1 GCA_937884235.1 uncultured Pseudomonadota bacterium | reverse complement strand
AAAGAGACTTCGTTCTTCCGAAATCCCCCGGCCTTTCGTGTGCTGAATGAGGTGATTCTGCCTGCCCTGATGAAGCGCAGCGGGCCCATGAGGATTTGGAGTGCTGGTTGTTCCACGGGCCAGGAACCTTACAGCGTTGCCATGATGGCGCGGGAAGCGGGGGTGGCGCCGGATCCGAGCGCTTTGCGCATCCGCGCCACTGACTTCTCCGCCAGCGCTCTTGAGAAGGCTCGGTCTGGGCGCTACAGTCAGTTGGAGGTCAGTCGCGGCTTGCCCACCGCCATGGCTGTTCGCTACATGAGGCAGGAGGGGCACGAGTGGCGGATTGACGATTCCATCGCGGGGCAGGTGGATTTTTCCATGCACAATCTGCTGGACGCGAGTGGTTATCGCGGCATATACGATCTGATTCTATGTCGGAATGTACTGATCTACTTTGAGCCTGTTCAACGTGACCAGATAATCGGCAGGCTTCTGAAGTGCCTGGCGGCAGGTGGGTACTTGTTGCTTGGGGCATCGGAATGTTCAGCGCAGTCCGTTGCCGGTATTGTGCGGGAGCAGCACGGTAATTCAGTCTTCTATCGAGCGGAGAAATAGGGTGGACGAATCTCTAAGAGGCAGTCTTACGGATGGCGTTCAGCACGTCATGACCATGTTGTCCGGGTCGCAGGTAGTGGTGCGAGAGCAAGCCGGAGAGGGGCAGGAGACCGGTCCAATAGCGCGCTTGCCTTTGAGAGGCCAGAGTACGGGGCTACTCTATTGCCGCGCCACACCTGGCCTGGCCCACCGAGTAGCGCAGTTGCTCTCGCCTGCGCATGCGGCTCTGGGAGCGGGAGCGGAGCAAGATGCTGTCTGCGAGCTGCTCAACATGGTGGCAGAGAGTGCGCGCACACTGCTTCATCAGCGGGGGACTCCCGTGACTCTGGATGCACCTGAGGTAGTGGTAGGGTGGACTGGTGAAGAGGTTGCTGGAGTGGATTATCTCAAATTGCAGATAAATCAGGAGTTATTGACCTTCTGGCTCGTTGCAGCGGTGTGAGTCGGACGTGGAGGTAGAGGCATGGACGCGAAGCTATATGAGAATCTGATGCGGCGAATTCCGCTCTTCCAGGAGCTGCAGCCGGGCGAGATGAAGAAGTTGCTTGGCGGGTCCAAGCTGATTCGAGTGCGGCCTGGAGTAACGGTTATCAAGGCAGGCATCGCGGGGATGGCGATGTACATGCTCATCGAAGGCCGAGTGCGCATTGATGGACCATTGCCGGGGGGAGGCAGCACGTTGCTGTTGGAGGCTGAGGCACCGTCGGTGGTGGGAGAGATGGCCTTGATCGATGACGGGGCGAGAACCGCCACGGTGACCACGGTTACAGACTGCGTTATGTTGCAGATATCAAGAGAGACCTTCGCCACATTGCGGGAGCAGTTCAGCCCCGCGGCGTACAAGGTCCTCAGGGGGTTGGCAACGACTCTCTGTGAGCGGCTGGTTGAGAAGACCAATCGCATCGTGCAGTGCTTCGAAGCGCAGCAGTAGTTGGAATTGCGTGCAACGTGTCGTACGGCGAAGGGGGTGAAGGGATGTTCAATCCAGAATACTACATGCAGGATCTGGCCCTGTTCAAGGGCTTTAGTGGCAGTGAGCGGGCGATGCTTTCCATGGTGTTTCAAGTGCGGACTTACAAGGAAGGTGATTTCCTCTGCCGCGAAGGAGACGTGTATGCCTCGTTTTTCGTGGTTGCCTCGGGGGAAGTGGCCAGCTTCAAGCGCACCCGTGCGGGTCGTCTCGACTTGGGGCGAACCGGACCAGACCGTCTGCTGGGGCACATCTCGCTGGTGATGGGAGGGAAGCGCAGCGCCTCCATGGTAGCCACACAGACCACGGTGGTGCTGGAGTGCAACCGCGCGGACTTCCTGCAGCTTTTTCAGGCCAACAGTCCCTTTGCCTACAAGGTAATGGATGTTCTGGTGAACGACCTGGCGAGGCTCTTGCGGAATGCCGATGAGACTCTCCAGAGATTGAGGACGTCCCCAGATGAAGGTCTGTCGGGGCAACTAGATGCCCTTCTTGCCAAAGGACCCCAGAAGTAATTGCTGCGTCCGGACTTGACCAGGCCCCCTTACTCCAGGCAATAGGGCAATCCG
>CALGBT010000132.1 GCA_937884235.1 uncultured Pseudomonadota bacterium | reverse complement strand
ACTGTGCACCGGCGCCAGGAAGTCAGCGGGTATTAACTCGGTGCCCTGGTGCAGCAGCTGGAAAAAGGCATGCTGCCCATTGGTGCCGGGCTCCCCCCAAATGACGGGGCCGGTGCGGTAGTCGGTAATCTGCTGGCCGTGGCGATCCACCCCTTTGCCGTTGGACTCCATGTCGCCTTGCTGGAAGTATGCGGCGAAGCGATGCAGGTATTGGTCGTAGGGAAGGATGGCGTGGGAAGAGGCCCCCATGAAATTGCGATACCAGATACCCAGTAGCGCCATGACCACCGGGATATTGCGAGCAAATGGGGCGGTGCGGAAATGTTCGTCTGCGAGATGGGCACCGGTCAGAAGCTCCTCGAAGTTGTCCATGCCCAGAACGGCGGCGGCAGAGAGACCCACCGCGGACCACAGGGAAAAGCGACCGCCCACCCAATCCCAGAACTCAAACATGTTGGCCGGGTCGATGCCAAAATCAGCCACCGCCTGCCCATTGGTGGAGAGAGCGACGAAGTGGTGACGCATAGCGCCTTCACCGAGTTCCTGCACCAGCCATTCTCGGGCGGAAAGCGCGTTGGTAATGGTTTCCAGTGTAGTGAAGGTTTTGGAAGCCACAATGAAGAGCGTCGTTGCCGGGGAGACGGAGCGCAGGGTCTCGGCCAGGTGAGTGCCGTCGACGTTACTCACGAAGTGCGGGCGTAGACCGTGCAGCCAGTACGGCCGTAGCGCCTCGGTAACCATGAGAGGACCCAGGTCTGACCCGCCAATGCCGATGTTGACGATGTCCGTAATGGGTTGCCCCGTGGCGCCGCACCAGCTGCCGCTGGCCAGGCGGCGACAGAAGTCACCCATCTGGTGAAGGACTTGTCGCACGCCGGGCATAACGTCCTGGCCATCCACCTGCATGGGCCGAGGGGAGCGGTTGCGCAGGGCGACATGGAAGACTGCCCGCAACTCGGTGCTGTTGATGGCATCACCGGCAAACATGCGCTCCCGCCAACCGGCAACATCGGCACTGTTCGCCAGAGCGCAGAGCAGCTCCATGGTCCGATCTGTCACCAGGTGCTTGGAGTAGTCGAAGGTGATTCCGTCCAGGGCCAGTGAGAAGCGGCTGGCGCGGTCAGGGTCCCGGGCAAATTCATCCCGCATCGACAAAGGCCGGCCGCCGGCATGTTCCGCCAGCGCCCTCCACTCCGGTCGCTGTGTCAAAGTGCTCATGCCGCATCCTCCCATTAGTGGTGCTAGCATAGTCGGACTGTTCACGGCCGGCAAGGCGAAGAATCGCTGGCATCATTAATGCTGGCACCGCTATAATCCCTGGGGTTATGTCATTGGCAGGTAGGGAGGCGATATGCGGCGGTTACGGTTACGAAGATTTCTGGTGGTGACATGCCTGGTTGTGGTTGCCGGTGGTTGTGGCGAGAAGACGACGTCGTCGGGCGAGGAGCTGCGCAGTCAGCTTGACAGTGCGGCTGATTCCACGGAGCTTGACCAGCGCATCGCCACTGACTCCGTTGGCCCGTTGCCCGATGATGTCAGCGTGGTAGAGCTGCGCTCGGATAGTCTGGATGTGCCCGCCGTTGATGTGCCGGTGGCTTACCCCGAAGAATTTCCCACAGCAGGTGTGAAGTTTGTGTTGGGCGAAATACCTACTCTCCCCTTTCCCTGGAACGGCTATTTGGTTGAGGAACCCGCCAGCCGGACGGGACGACAGGTGAGTTTCTCCGCAGCCTTTGGGTTGCCAGAATTGGCTGCGGGGGCTGCGGCAATGTTTGCCAACGCGCCCCATGACCTTGAGCGCATGGGCGGCTTTGGCGCGCTGGGGATGGTGGCGGTTCCCCTCGCCTCCGCCATGGACCCCGAAGCGCTCCCCGCAGCTACTGACGAGAGCGCACTACTAGGAGTCTGGCACGTTGTCGATGGCGCCCTGACCGAGGTCCCCTTTCAATTGGAGTATGCGGATTGCACTGATGATGATTCTGGCGTCCGTTTGCTTATCATGCACCCACGACGGCCCCTTCATGAGCGAGGCCGCTATCTGGTTGCCATGAGTACCGAGTTGACGGACGCCGCCGGGAACGCCTTTGCTCCCTTCCCGGCAACAGAGGTCCTCCTCGGCTTGCGGGAACCCTATGGCACCGTAGTGGAGCGAGAGGCACTGGCGGCGGCACGGGATGAGACCCTGGCCACCCTGGCCTTGGGGGATATCGGCATCCCTGCAGACAAGCTGGCCGCGGCCTATGTTTTTGACGTCGATGTCATGGAGAGTGACCTCTTTGGTGCCGCGCGCACCATCGATAAGGAAGTCATTGAGTTTGATTTCGATCCGGACGGTGACGGCAAGCCCAACGTCTTTGCTCCGGGTGCTGAGGGGGCTCCCAGCGGGCCGGGCATGCTCGGTTTCGTACAGGGACGATTCAGGGCCCCCAATTTCCGCAACGACGATGGAATCATGGAATACGGTGACGATGGCAATCTGATCATGCAGGGATATGAGTGGCGGGAATTCTGGCTGATGCTGCCAGAGGCCATAATGGAGAATGACGTCCCCATGGCCTTCGTACAGCATGGGCTCAACAGTTGGAAGGAAACCATGTATGGCATGGGCAAGGATTTTGTTGCCCGTGGGTATGTGGTCGCGGGGTTCGACTTCCTGCATCATGCCAAGAACAATGCCGGGGGCTGGGATTTTGTGGTCATAGAGAAGCTGGCTGTGACGAGGGATAACTTCCGTCAGTGCGCCCTTGAGTACTACGCCTTCGTGCACGGTTTCAAGCAGTTGCTGGGGGTGGATATTCAGACGCTACTGCCTTTGCCCACACTCACCGGTTCCGTCGATTTCGAGCGGATCGTGATTACTGGCCATTCCCTGGGGGCCATCGTTTCTGCCCTGGCCGCCCCCCTCTACGAAGCCGAGGCACTGGTGGGGCTGCTCAATGCGGGGGCGAATTTGCAGTACTTGATGATGGGCTTCCTCAAAGAGACCGGGCTATACGAGCTGGCGCCGTGTGATATGCTTCAGGGCCTGCGCGTCATCGCTTCCCATGCCATGAGCCCCATGGACCCGGCCATTATGGCACGGTACATGTACGAGGAACCACCGGCAGGGGTGCCGGCCAAGCCATATCTGCTTGAGATTGGTTTACAGGACGGCACTGTCTACTGGGAGACGGGTTACGATCTGGCCCGGGCGCTGGGCTCGCCGCTCCTGGACCCCTGCATGGAATGCTGGCCCTACCTGAATGTCGTTTCCCCTGCGACCACTGCGGTTGGCACGGTCCAGATCGATGGTGGCCATCAGTTCTTTTTTGGCGGGGATGGGGCAGCGCTCAAGGCGCAGGCACAGGGAATCTACTATCACTTCATGGAAACCGGGATGGCGGACGGTTCGCCAGAGATGATCTGGCCGGTGCCAGCCGAGGGGCAGCAATGAGCGACGGGGATGGAGGCAAGAATCTCTTCTCGTTTCTGGACGACCTCAACTCCGGCACTAGCGAAGTTGAGCAATGGGTGGACGCCGGCTCGGTGGAGCAGCTGTCCGCCATTGGTCTGCGACGCATGCGCATCGGCGGTAACCCGGTAGGAGTCTTGCGAATGGCCGACGGAACCTTCGTCGCGCGAGAACTGACGTGCAAGCACCACGGTGCCGATCTCTCGGCGGGGGAGTGGCGAGGCACGGTAGTGGTCTGTCCTCGGCATGGGTGGGAGTATGACCTTGCCACTGGGCAGTGCATCTCCAACCCATCGTTGCCGTTGCGGGCCTACGCGACGAAAGTTGAGGGCGGTCATCTGTGGGTAAGCCTGAAGCGAAGCTAGCGAAGTAGTCTGGCCGCGGTGAGAACGTTGCGGAGGAGCTGCGTGACGGTGAGCGGCCCGACACCCCCGGGAACCGGTGTAATGGTGCCGGCCACTTTCACTGCACTGGGGAAATCCACGTCCCCCACCAGCCCTCCGCCCTTGTAGTTGGTTCCTACGTCGATGACGATGGCCCCTGGTTTCAACCAGTCACCTTTGACCAGCCCCGGCACTCCCACTGCAGCTACCACGAGGTCTGCAGCACGCACTTTCGCCGGGAGGTCAACGGTAAGGGAGTGGCAGACAGTAACGGTCATGTTTCGCTCAATCAGCAGCATCGCCATGGGTCTCCCGACGATCAGGCTGCGCCCCACAACAACCGCGTCCAGGCCGGTCAGGTCGGTACCCAGGGAATCGAGGATCTGCATGATTCCATGCGGCGTACAGGGCACGAACCGAGGGCAGCCGCGCAGCAGCAGTCCAAGATTCTCGGGGTGGAAGCAGTCCACATCTTTGAGTGGGGAGATTGCCGCGACTATCGGCTCGGCATCAAGATGCTCGGGGAGAGGCAGCTGCACGAGGAGACCGTCAACCGACTCATCGCGATTAAGACTGTCCACCATCGCGAGTAGTTCCTGGGAGGTAATTGTCGGGGGCAGCCTTATCAATGCCGAAGCTATCCCGGCACGCTGACAGGCACGTTCCTTGGCGCGAATGTAGGATTGCGAGGCGGCATCGTCGCCAACGAGGACTACCGTCAGTTGTGGTGGGCGACCGCAGGCCGCGGTGAATTCAGCGACCTCAATCTTGACCTGCTTTTTCAGGGTGCCGGCCAGCCCTTTCCCGTCGACCACAAAGGCCATAGTTCACCTCAAAGCGCTTGAGGTGCCCACTATAGACGGGTTGGCGTTGGAGGAAAAGGGGAATCGGGTCAGCAGCCTCCACCGGCACGGAGTTTCACCGAGAAGCCTTGATAGTGGGGAAACTTGAAGTGCTCAATGAGGATGCCGTAATGCTGGACAAACTGTTGCTCCCTCTCGGGCACCCGGATTGACACATCTCCAATTGTGTAGCTGGCGTCGTCGTCGGCCGGTTCTTCCAGAACCAGTTCCATGCGGGGTCCGCCTCAGCCGAATCCCGCCAGGCGCAGGCAGAGGGCTTTGCCTTCTGCCGTCGCCATGACAGTTTGCAACTCCCGATGTGCTTGTTCGGAGACCAGTACCTTTTCCGCGTCATCACTGAAACAGTTCTTCTTCTCTGCTAGCATATCTCGTACCTCCCAATCATTGCCCCAGGTTTGAGCCAGGCCATGGCACAATGGTTACCGAGTGGGCCAAATATTGGCGTCTGTCGTCGACTTCCACAACGGTCTGCCCTACCATTGCCACGGAGGATTGCCATGAATTCGTCAGAGACAATGGAGCAGAAGCGCGCAGAGCAGGCCGCATCAAGAGTAACGGGAAAGGGTGGTTTCGGTGCTGGCGGGGCCCTGCCGCCTGCGGCTCCGCGGCGTTCCCGGGGCGGCAGCTGGGCCTGGCTCAAGGTGGCCATTCCCCTGCTGGTCTTGCTGGTAATCGGCGGCGCAGTCTATGGCCTGGTAAGTGAAGAGGAAACCCAGTCTACGGGGCATGGCGGTGCGACGGGCGAGCCGGCCTCGGTGGCAGCGCTTGCTGGCGCTGCCTCCTCCCCGGTGGGGGACATCATCCCCCTTCGTCGGGCAGCCCCATCTCATGGCCTTGTGTACGAGGAAGTGGTCACTGGCGGGGCTGATGCCGAAGCCCCGCTGCCCTTGATTATTGCCGTCCACGGCCTGGGCGATCGCCCCGACCGCTTCAAGAAGCTCTTCTTGAGCATGCCGTTTGCGGCGCGGGTGATCGTGCCCCGGGGGCCGGCTGATTATCACGACGGCTACAGTTGGTTCACCACGGAGATCAAAGATGGCAAGGTGGTTCGATTGGACTACGGAGAGTTGCGAGACTCTGCCCGTCGTCTGGCGCTGTTGGCGGATGCCATGGCGGAACGCTGGCCCACGGTAGGTTCGCCGGTGATTACGGGATTCTCCCAAGGCGGAATTCTTGCCTTTTTGGTCGCGGCGGACCATTCCGGGAGCATTGCTGGGGCGATTCCCATGAGCGGCATCTGGCCACGGGAGTTACGCCCGAGTGGCCCGTTACCAACTGCCAGTGGCAGGCCAGCGGTGGTGGCGCTGCACGGGGAGGAAGACGCCCTGGTGCCCTACGCCGAAGCGCAGGAGTCGGTGCTTGCCATGCGGGCCCTGGGGATGGAGGTGCGGCTTGAAGGATTCCAGGATGTGGCTCACCGGGTGAGTGCGGAAATGCGGCTCCGGCTCTTTGAACTACTTGCGGAATTGCTGGCAAAACCGGAGTTGTCCTACTTGACTTCAGCGATGTAGGCGTCGATGCCCAGATCCTCGCCGGTAGCGACGTTGACGAACTCAGGCCACGGCAGTGAGCGACCCGGCTTGAAGATCATCTCGTCGAGAAAAGCACCGATTTCGCTGCGGTCGACATAGTCGATGGTAGACGTGGGGCCTGCGTGCCCAAGGCGTCGTGCCAGCGCCCCACGCAACTGGG
>CALGBT010000131.1 GCA_937884235.1 uncultured Pseudomonadota bacterium | reverse complement strand
TGGTACAAGTCTCGTTGCCATTGCACTCGCCGTCGGGACAGGCCGGAGGGCAAGCGCCGCAATCGGCCGGGCAGGTCGTGCAAGTCTCATCGCCATTGCACTCGCCGTCCGGGCAGACGGAAGGACAGGGGCCGCAATCATCGAAACAACTCAGGCAATCTTCGCCGTCGTCACAGCTGTCATTGCCACAAAGCTGCGCATCACAATCAGGATTGGCCTCGCCGGGGGATCCCAGGTCACCGTCACCATATGCTGTGGTTCCATCACACCAGGCACCGCCGTCATCGTTGGCAGCACCGTCATAGGACTCGGGAGAGAGGCTGAGGGACTTGCCGGGCGCCCCGGGGAAGCTCTGGCCGTTGTCGTAGCCCACCTCATCAATGGTCACGCCGTAGACGCTCAGGACAATCTCGTCATCCTTGTTGGAGAGATTGAAGTTGGAGTAAACATAGTCAACATCAAGACCTCCATTGAGCTCCTTATCAGCTTCCTTGCCGAAGACCAAGTACCCCTTGGACGGAATCACAACGCCGTCATAGGAGAAGATCTTGTGCTCGTCGATGCCATCATCAGCCAGCTTCCAGCCGTTGAGATCAACATCCACGTCGCCGGAGTTGTAAAGCTCAAACCACTCTCCAACCACGTCATCAACCATCTCAGGGTTCTTCATTATTTCGGTAATAACGATGGTGCCGGGCTCCACGGCCTGAGGCTCGGTTTTGCACGACTCGTCGCAGCCATCGTCGGGCGCCGTATTGCCGTCGTCGCATTCCTCGTCCAGAGATTCATCGACGATCCCGTCGCCACAATACGGGTCGCAGTTGGTGCAATCCTCGGGACAGCTATCGCAATCCTCGTCGCCGTTGCAAGAATCATCTCCGCAGATACATTCCCCGCAATCGTCGGGGCAGCTGCCGCAGTCCTCTTCGCCACCACAGTCACCATCCCCACAACCACACTCACAATCCTCGGGGCACAGGTCGCAATCCTCATCACCATTGCATGAGCCATCACCACATTCACACTCGCCGCAATCCTCGGGGCACGACTCGCAGGCCTCGTCATCCTGGCATTCGCCGTCGCCACAGGGAACCGGACATTCGCCGCAGTCGGCCGGGCAGGACGTGCAGTCCTCGTCATCACCACACACTTCGTTGGGGCAACAGTTACCGCAGTCGCCAGGACATGAGGCGCAGTCTTCATCTTCGCCGCACTTGTCGTCGCCACATTCCGGCTGACATTCGCCACAGTCATCCGGGCAACTGCTGCACATCTCGCCCGCGGTACACTCACCATCGCCGCAGGAGCACTCACCGCAATCCTCGACACAGGTTTCGCAGCTCTCCTTCTCCGGTGCGCAGATGCCATCACCGCAGAGAACGGGAGAGATCTCAAGCTCTGCCTGCGAGCCATCCAGGTTGGTATCGGCAACATCAGGAACATCTTTGCCTCCTGAGGGATCCGGCGAAGTAGAGCAGGTAGCCAACAGCAGTAAGAGCACGGTCAGCAGCAGTTGTTTCATCCTCAATGCCTCCAGCAAAGACGTGGTCATCACTAGCAGCATAATGCCATGCTCGGGAGGCGTTTTGCAAGGCACACGCGCACACCAGTGAGGCAAACACAGCAAATGCCCCGGCCGTGGGGGAGCGGGCAATTCTGTGGCTACCTCACAAATCGCGGTGATGCCTTCAGCAAAGCTGTGGAAAAGGTGAGCAGGATGCGCTAGGATAGCGCCCACTGACAGGCTGCTTACCGCCACGGAGGAATAGAATGAACGGTGCTGATGTTGTCAAATCACTGGGGACGGAATTGGACGTGATGCTCCGTGACATCCCTATCGAACATATTGTCAAGGGCGTGCAGGTGTACAACCGGGCGCTCTTCATCCGCTACTTCAAAGGCTACCGGTTGCAGGTCGCCGGTCGCAAGCGGGTCAGAGCTCTCGTGGACAAGGAGATTCGCGAGAAAGGGAGCGAGGAGTTGGGACAACTCCTCATGACCCTGTGGAACCGCGCCAACGGCCGGCTCTACCACGCCATGTACAACCACGTGCGTAGCGTGGACGAAGAAGTCGACAAGATCGAACTTATCGAGGATGAGGCTGCAGGGACCTTCCTCGACGAATTGCTGCAGGAGTTTGACGCGGATCGACTCTACCTGTGCATCCTCTTCAATGAGGTCAAGGTGAGCCGCGAGATCGTGAAGACGAAGTTGGACAAGGAGATACCCTTTGAAGAGTGGCCGCCAAAGCCACAGCCCGATGAAGAAGAGGAACCGGAGCAGGGCGAGGGCGAGGCCGAGCCCGCCGACCAGGAATAGACCGCTTCGTCGCTTCTGCCAGACATGAGGACTTTGCATGCACGGAACGAACCGCCTGATGCCTTCGTCTCGACGGGCCTTGATGGCCACCGTTTCCATCGTCCTGATAGGTTGCGCCCACACCGCACCGCCGCCCGCACCGCCCAGCCGGTTGGTCGTCAAGAACGCCAGCGCACAACCCTATCGGCTCTTTGTTGACCGGGACTACCTGCTGGAAGTAGGTCCTGCGCGCAGCATCCTGGTGCACAATCTCCCCAATCGTTCCTACACCTTGTCCGCCAGTAACGGGCAGGAAGAACTGGCCGCCGAGATCGACCCCGGGGATGGCAGCAGCCTCCTGGAGTTCCCCATCACCGGCAGCGCCGAGGTGGTGGATCGCACCGCCAGCCTGGCCCTGGAAAACCCCACCCGACAGGACCTTGAACTGTCCCTGGACGACGAAGTAATCGGCCGCTCGTACTCACGCTCCCGGTCACTCTTTGACAATCTCCCGGCAGGAACCAAAACCGTCGTCTTCACCAACCTGCATACCGGCGGAAAATGGCACCGCAATCTCGAACTGCCGGCCCTGACGCTGACGCCATATACAGTGGCGGCACCAGTGGCGAGCCTGAGCTTCACCAATGATTCACAGGAGGCGCTGATGTTACGCATCCTGCGCCAGGAAATTCGCATCAATGCCGGTGAAGCAAGGCTCTTTGCCGACCTCCCCACGGGCACCCAGACCCTGCACGTCCGTTTCCTCGGCACCGGTCGCACCATGACCCTCAAAGAGACCCTCCAGCCAGACCAGGAGAAGTTGGTGCGCCTGTCGGATGCATCGGGCAACGTAACTATCGAAAACCGCCTCCCGCAAAGCGCTGAGGTCTTCCTCGCCAGCGAACGTATCGCCACCATCGAGGCCGGCACCAGCTATACCATTCGTGGCCTTTCGCCGGGGCAGGTCCTGCTTTCGGCCCAGAGCGGAACGAGTCACTTCCAACAGCCCTTCGTGATCGCCCCGGACAGCACCCAGACCTGGCTCCTCGATGCTGGCAACACTCAGCTGCTGGTACGCAATCGCATCGGCGAGACCGTGACTCTTCATGTCGATGACCGAGAAGTCATGAAGATTCCAAACCTGCAGGCGGTACGCTTTCCCATCAAGCCGGGGCCGCACGATGTGTCTGTCCACAGCGATGCGACGGGGCACACCAGCAGCCGCCACCTCAATATTCCGGGAGGCCGCCTGGTGGAACTCTCCTTCGGCCCCCTCCCCGGTCGACTCTACATCGAGAACCGAACGGCACAAACACTGCGCTTCTTCCGTAACGGAGTACCACTCGACATGCTCCAACCCGGGCAATGGGCCGAGCATTCGGGCCTGCCGCTGGGTACCAACCTGATTGAAGTGCTGGACGAAGTCGGAACCACAATACAAACAAAGAAACTATCCATCGGCCCACGGGAGGCGCCCCGGGCTGAACTGGTAGTGAGTACCACCGAGAGCGAAGTTCGAGTGCGCAACGAGACGGGCGAAACGGTCCGTATCGGCCCTCCCGCCCGACTGGAAGAGCGCGCACTGGGCGACGGCGAAGAGGTGCTGGTCCTGGTGCCTGGAACCAAGGGTGTACTGAAGGTAAAGGGAGTCCAGACCGGCAATCGGTACGACCGCAAGATCGCGGCCGGCTCCGAGGAGCCGCTGCTGATCGTGCTGGCTCCCGTAACGGGCGGCATCGTCGTGCAAAACGGCACCAAGAAGACCATGACAATCAAGTTGGACGGAGAGCCCTGGGGAGATCTCGCACCGGGCAAATCGTTGCGGCGAGATCGAGTGGCGCCGGGACAGCATAGACTGATGGCGCTGGTGGAGGGCTCAGCATACGGAGAGGTCTCGTGCCGCCTTATCGAAGATTCCTGGTATGTCTGGATGCTTCAGGAGAAGACCGCCAGCCTGCGTGTGCTAAACCGTACAGATGAAGCCTTGCGCCTCTTCCGGGAAGGTTCTCCAGCCGGCGTCCTCACCGCCGGCACCGAGGTGAATTTCGCACACCTCGAACCAGGTCCTGTAATCGTCGCTGCAGTTGGGGAAAAGAGCGGGCAATATCATCAATTCACCTTCCAGGCGCAGGCCGAAAAGAACCTGCAGTGGAAGATCCTACCTGCCGCCGGAGGCGTCCACTTCCACGGCTTGGAAGGAGCATCGGCCGCCATCGCAGTGAATGGAACGCCGGTTCTGAATGTGCCCGCCGGAGCGCAAGAGCCCATCGCCCTGCCCCTCGCCCCGGGTATCCAGTCAATTCGCGTAGTACTGGAAGATGGTGACGAATTCGTAGCCGTAGTGCGGGTGACTTCAACTCTCTATTCAACCCTGCATGTCCGCCACGGCTCACCCAGAGTTACGCTGCGCAACGAGACAACCCTGCCGCTGGAGGTCATGCTGGACGGGATCAAAGTCGATACCGTGGCGGCCGGCAGTTCACGGGTACTGTTGGTAGAGCATGAGGGCAAGCACACCGTCACTGCACGCCACGAAAACGATGGCGGCGAGTGGACCCTCAAAGAGGTCTACCTTGACCGCGGCAGGGCCTTTGGATGGACCGTGGCGGAGTAGGCCGTGATCCCCCTTCGAGACAACGTCAAGACGCAGCAGCTCCCGCTGGCGAACTACCTGCTCATCGCCGTAAACATCGCCGTTTTTGCTCATGAATTGACCCTCGGCGATGCACTCTCATCTTTCGTCCAGGAATTCGGTCTGATTCCCTGGGAGATGACCCGGGGCATCGAGCAGGACGGCTTCTCGGTGCACCGCCACATCGTACCGTGGTTCTCGGCGATGTTCGTCCACGGCGGCTGGCTCCATTTGATCTCCAACCTCTGGTTTCTGCACATCTTCGGAGACAACGTGGAAGACCGCCTGGGCAAAGGGCGCTTTCTGGTCCTCTACCTGAGCGGCGGATTGGTGGCGGGGCTGGCCCAGGTCATCGTCGGCCCCTCCTCGGACGTGCCCATGGTGGGAGCCAGCGGGGCTATCTCCGCAGTGGTGGGGGCATACCTGCTCTTCTATCCCCGGGCCCGCGTCTTAACTCTGATTCCCATCTTCATCCTCTTCTACTTCGCACAGATTCCGGCCTTCGTCTTCATCGGCATCTGGTTCTTCATCCAGGTACTCTACGGCCAGGCGGCACTCAACGAGGCCACCGGGGGCGGGGGCGTTGCCTGGTGGGCGCACATCGGCGGCTTCCTCTCGGGCTTGCTCCTGGCGCTGGTCCTGCGTACCGGCACCCACGCCCCCCAGGTCATCGAGTTCAAGGGCCGGCGAGTCTCTCCCTTTGGTGGTGCCAGGGGGAAGAAGGGATGAGCGGGGAGAGCACTTTGATCACCCTGCAGGAGCCCCACCGTCTTGAAGAGGAGATCAAGAAGAGCCGCTTCATCTCCTGTGTTGCCCGAGCCCAAAGCCCCGCGGAGGCACTGGACTACCTGACCAGCGTCCGGGAACCCAAGGCAACACACCACTGCTGGGCCTACCGCATCGGGGAACTCTACCGGTTCTCCGACGATGGTGAACCCGGGGGGACCGCAGGACGCCCCATCCTCGCCGCCATCGACGGGCAGGGCCTGGATCAAGTGATGGCCGTGGTGGTCCGCTACTATGGCGGCATCAAGCTGGGGGCCGGGGGGCTGGTGCGAGCCTACGGAAACACTACGTCGGAATGTCTCAGAACTGCAGTTCACCTGGAAATCCGGCCGACCCTGGTGGTCCTCATCGAGGCCCCCTTTGATTTCACCGGCCCCCTCTACCAGTTGCTGGATCGACAACCAGTGGAGCGACTAAGCGAGGAATACACGCCCACCGGCCTGAGCCTGCGCGTGAAGATGGAGACGTCGCTCTACGAGGGGTTCTGCCAGGAGTTGCGTGATGCCAGTCGAGGACGCGTCGCACCACGCATCATCTGACCAACACAGCGCCACGCGTCAGCTTGGCGCCGTCTCTAAATAGCCACCCATTTGCTGCGTGGTGCGGACGGCGCGGTAATGCGGTACGCGTGGTGCGGACGGCGCGGTAATGCGGTACGCGTGGTGCGGACGGCGCGGTAAT
>CALGBT010000130.1 GCA_937884235.1 uncultured Pseudomonadota bacterium | reverse complement strand
CCCTGCAGGTCCGCCTGGGGGACGCACCACCGGTGGCGGCGACGGCCCACCTGAGGGGGCAGACGAGCCTCGATTGCGCCCGCAAGAGCTACACGGTCAACTTGAAGGGTGATCACGGTCGCCACATTCTGCCGGGCTCCGCCACGGACGAGTTCTACCTCATCTCCATGTGCAAGGACGACCGCTATTTTCAGCAATATCTGGCCAATGTTCTGGCGGCGCCGCAGGGGCTCTTCCCGCTGCAGTTCGGGCTGGTGGAACTCTTCGTGGAGGGCGAGACCAAGGGTGTCTACCTGTTGCTGGAGAAGACCAAGGAAGCGCTCCTTGAAGATCACTCGCGTGTATATTCGGTGATCCGGCGGCGCTTTGATCCCGGCGAGACGTCCCCTGACCTGCTCCACCCGGCCACCGGCACCATCGATGGCCCGGCCGGCGCGGCCTATTTCGCCCTGGCCGAAATTGGCGGAAGCTTCACCGGCGAGGCCCTGTTGACCGAGATGAACCGGCACATGGACTTCGACCAGTTCCTGCGCATTCTCGCGTTTCAGACGCTGCTGGGCAACGGCGACTACGTCGACGAAGTGATCTTCTACTCGACGGAAGCGGTGCGGAGCGGTGGGAAGCGGGAGTGGTTTCAGGCAATGGCCTGGGACATGGACGATCTCTTCAGCGCCTGCCACCACAGCGGCAAGCATGCCATTGTGGACCCCCACGAGATCCTCTACTGCGCCGAGGGGAATATTGAGAAGGCCGTCATGGGGGACCCCTTGGTTTACGCCCGTTTCGTAGGTTTGCTCGAGGAGTTGATGAGCGAGCAGATTACCGAGGCAGCGGTGGATGCTGGTCTGGAGCAGACTGCAGCGGCGCTGCTTCCCTTCTTCGACGACCCCGCCATCTGTGCGGCCATGACGGTGCTGGTTGAAAGGAACCCGGAGGCAATTGACCCAGCTGTCGCCAGGGCCGACATCCAGGCGCACATGGATACTTTGCGAGGGCAGTATGCCGCCCGTCGGGACAAGCTGGCCACCCGCATCAAGGCTTACCATGAGGCGGAGGGAAACTGATGAGCCGTAGTCTCCTTTGGCTCCTGGTCATGGCCTTGGCGGCTTGCAGTGGCCCGCCCGGGAAGTTGGGCGACATCGCCGACACGCCAACTGCCGACGTCAGCACAATTGACCTTGTGGAGGAATGGGACTGGGGCTTCACCGAAACAGAAGACGGTGAATTGCTGCGTCCCGTGGAGCCGGTGGTTTCTCTCATTGCGCCCGCCGTGGTACTGGCTGACCGGCCTTTCCCGGTGGTGGTCAGCGTCGCCGTGGAAGGAGAACCCGCTTTCCAACTTACGACCCTGGGGAATCTCACTTTGAACGGAACCGATTCAGGGACCCTGGCTTTGCATCGTGGCAAGGGCAGCGCCGAAGTCGAGGCCGCGGCGGGCAGCGCCGTGTTGGCGATGGAGGTGGCTGGCGGCAACGCCGCGCGTACGGTCACGGCCGTGGCCCCGGACTCCCCCCGGGAACTGGCCGGCGAGTTGAGCGGCGACCAACTGGTCTGGGGGCCCGACGAAATCGTCCATATTACGGACGACGTGTCAGTTCCGGGCGGTGCTACACTGACCATCCATGCCGGCACCATGGTTTTGCTCGATGCGAAGACAAACTTGTTGGTGGCCGGCAGTATCGGCTGCGAAGGAACCGTCGAGGCCCCCATCTACTTCACATCATGGAATGCCGACAAGCCCTGGGGGGGGCTCCGTCTTCTGAGCGGCGGCGGTGCCTGTTCGTACACTTTCTTCACCCACGGCGGTGGCGACGGCAGCAAGGTCTTCGGCCACTCGGGCAGCCAGGCTGTCCTCTTTGTGGACAATGGCAGTCTGGCACTGGACAACGTCTTCTTACTGGACAATGCGGGCAAGGGGCTGGGCTCTCAGTCGGCGACTCTTGCCGTGACCGACTCGCTCATCTCCCGTTGCGATACCGGTGGCGAACTGAAACAGACTCAAGTCTCCTTTCACCGCACCTGGTTCCTGGAAATGCCCAATGCGGACGACGAGCCGGTGGACGATGACAACGACGGCATCTATCTGCACAACCCACCACCAGGCCTGCCCACTAATGAGCCCAGCGCCACGTTGACGGAATGCGTCTTTGCCGTGGGCAAGGATGACGGCATCGACCACAACGGCTCCCGAATTCATGTCGCTGATTCCTTCATCGAGGGGTTCCATCACGAAGGGATCGCCTGCTCCAAAGACAACTGGGTCGAGGTAAGCAACACGCTGGTGCGGGGCTGTCAGCAAGGCATCGAATCGGGCTACGGCAGCCCCGAAGTACGGGTGGACCACTGCACCGTGATAGAAAACGAAGTGGGCTTCCGGCTGGGTGATTCCTATGAACGGGTAGTCTCCGGTAGCCTCACAGTGACCAACAGCATTGCCGTGCAGAACAGTGAGGCCAACGTCTGGAACTTCTCCCGCCGCGACCAGGGTCCCCTGTCTGACCACGTGAGCATTTCCAACAGCATGGTCAATACTCCCGAGTGGAATTCCATCAACAGCAACCTCCCTGGCCTCCCCGAATTCGATGCCAGCTGGCATCTGCTACCCGATTCCATCGGCATTGGGGCGGGCAGTGATGGATTGGATATGGGGTTGTTGTAGAGGCTGGAATCTGCTCAGTCAAGCCAGTCTTCGACGATGGCCGCCCGCTCGTCGACAAATGCGTGGATCACTTCCAGATGGTCGGCGAAAGAACCTTCCTTCTCCCAACGGCATTCTTCGAAGCGGATGTCCGGGGCGATGGTGCTGGTGATGGCATCAATACTGGCGTGAAGGGTCGTAGGGGAAAGGGGGCCGGCCAGGCCATCGGCATGGATTTTGGCATTGGCGGCGCGGTACTCCGGTATCTTCTGGAGTTTGGCGGAGAGGCTGTTCAGCTTGCCCCACAGGCCACCGGTATCCGCCTCTTCTTCGGTTCCGTCCCAGCTGATCCCGAAGGTCGCATCGGCATCCCAGTTGACTGTCAAAAAGGGGCCTTCGCTCTCTTCTAACTCATGGTAAAGATAGTAGTTCTTCGTGAACGCATCCTGATTATTGGTGAAGGCATTGGCGACTGAGTAAGCCAGATAGAGGTCAATATCGAGGGATTGCCCAACGCTGGACTCGAAGCTCTCGAAGTCGATGGGTGCAGCAGCTATCTGCTTGAGCAGCAGCGCCAGGTCGTCGCTATCGTCATAGACGTTCATCTTCTTCTCGTAACCTTCCAGCGCATTCCCCTTGTCTTTGAAGTTGGCATAGTGGCTGACGGCCTTGTAGAGGTTCCCTTCCCCCTCCAGACCCATGCGAATGAAGAAGTCCTGGAGAATCGATTCTGTCAGGGCATAGATGCCGTGGTAGCTGCCGTTGAGAATCAGATTGACGTGGGTGACCCGTGGAGCAAGTCCGCCCAGGGCTCGGGTGACGTCGTGGGTCAAATGGTCCCGCATGAGGGATGGGTCAACCCAGTGCGCCTTGAGGACAAACTGCTTGTAGCCTTTCCCCGCCACGTCTGGGTCCGGACCCTCGATAAAGGGATCGTCAGGGAACCAGGCGCCACGATTGAACTTCACTTTCAACGACTTCTTGGCAAACTTACGGGCCAGCCCGCCGTGGATTTCGACCCCCACTTCCCCGCACCTCCCCATGAAGTAGAAGAGGCCGTCGACTTCGACATCGGCCTTGACGTCGTCCATGAGCTTGTCCCACTGGTCATCAGCAATCCAGAGGCGCAGGACAGGGAGGCTCAGGCAATTGGCCAAGACGTTGTCACCGCACTCCCATGCGTCGCAGTCCGCCAGTTCCGCCCCCTCCTGCTGGAGGCGATACTCGCACGCATTTGGCGGGGTCGTAACATCAGCGGAGTCGCTCTGCACGTCTGCCCACGACGAGCGCCAGTCCACATCGTATTCGACAGTCGCATCATGGGCATCATCCGACGACAAGGACGCAGGGGACGCGCACGCAAGCACGCAACAGGCTGCCAGCAGCCAAATTGTTCTGGCTCTAAGCATAAACCGACTCTCCCCCCCCCCAGGGTCCCGTATGGTAGCCCATGGGTCCCGACACCTCAACAGCATTTACTGCAAGCAAGCGACCGCAGGCCGCAGGGAGCGTGGAGGAGACCATTTTCGACCTGGAACGGAGCGAAGGCGGAGTACCAGCAGCGAAAACGGGTGCTCCGCAAGCAAGCGACCGAAGGCCGCAGGGAGCGTGGAGGAGACCATTTTCGACCTGGAACGGAGCGAAGGCGGAGTACCAGCAGCGAAAACGGGTGCTCCGCAAGCAAGCGACCGAAGGCCGCAGGGAGCGTGGAGCTTTCGCTTGACAAGATGTAGCGCGCGCGTGCACCGTACGCTTCGCACTGTGCCCATGGAGGTCGTGTCTTTGAAACACATTCGTAATTTCAGCATCATCGCCCACATTGACCACGGCAAGACGTCCCTCTCCGACGCCTTGCTGCGGGTGACTGGTACCGTCACTGATCGTGAAGCAACAACCCTCATGCTGGATTCCATGGACCTGGAGAAGGAGCGGGGGATTACTATCAAATCCTCGGCAGTCTCCATGGACTACAAAGCGCAGGACGGTCAGGATTACCTCCTGAATCTCATTGATACGCCGGGCCACGTCGACTTCTCCTACGAAGTCTCCCGCGCCTTGGCTGGCTGTGAAGGGGCGCTGCTAGTGGTCGATGCCACCCAGGGCGTCCAGGCTCAGACCCTGGCCAATCTCTACAAGGCCATGGAGCTGAACCTTGAGGTGCTGCCGGTCATCAACAAGATCGATCTGCCCAACATTGATGTCGATCGAGTGCTGCTGCAGGTTGACGAAGAACTGGCCCTCGACCCGAACAAGACCCTCCAGTGCAGTGCCAAGACCCGTGCTGGTGTCCCCGATATTCTGGAAGCCATTGTGCGTGATGTGCCGCCCCCCACGGGGGATCCGGACGCGCCGCTGCAGGCTCTCATTTTTGATTCCCACTACGATGCCTACCGCGGCACCATCATGTATGTTCGCATCAAGCAGGGGTCCTTGCGGGCGGGTGATTTCATTCGAGTAATGTCGACAGGCAAAGTCGCACGTGTTGAAGAAGTCGGCCGATTCCGCCTGAAACTGGTACCCCGCCAGACTCTTTCCGCCGGTGAGGTGGGCTACATCATCTCGGGCATCAAGTCAGTTGGCGACACGCCCATCGGCGATACCGTTACCCTCGATACCGAACCCACAGATGCTCCTTTGCCGGGATTTGTTCAGGCCATGCCAGTGGTATTTTCTTCGGTCTATCCGGTGAACACCGACGACTTTGAAGAATTCGCCCTGGCCCTGTCAAAGCTCTCCTTGAACGATGCCTCCCTGCATTATCAACGGGAAGCTTCCAACGCTCTGGGATCGGGTTTCCGCTGTGGCTTCCTGGGGTTGCTCCACGCAGAGATCACGCAGGAACGGCTGGAGCGAGAGTACAATCTTTCGCTCTTTGTAACGGCCCCTTCGGTGCAATATCGGGTCACCATGAAGGACGGCTCGGTGCAACTCATCGACAACCCCTCCCACTATCCTGACCCAGCGCAAATCCAGGGTTCGGAAGAGCCCTACATTCGGGCCTCGATGATCATGCCCGGAGAGTACCTGGGCAACGTCATCAAGCTGTGCATGGAGCGGCGAGGCACTATTCCGCAGCACAGCTATGTCAGCGAGAAACGGGTCGAACTGCGGGTGGACCTGCCGCTGGCCGAGGTCATCTACGACTTCTACGACTATCTCAAGTCGCTGACTCGAGGGTATGGCTCCTTCGAATACGAGCTAATCGGGTTTCGGCCGAGCCGCCTGGTGAAACTGGAAATCAAGGTTAACGGCGAACCGGTGGATGCCCTCGCCATGCTACTGCACCAGGACCGGGCGCAAGGGCGTGCCCGAGGCATCTGCAGGAAGTTGAAGGATGAACTACCCCGCCATCAGTTTAAGATCGCGGTGCAGGGGGCAATTGGCGGCAAGATCATCGCCCGAGAGACAGTCTCCGCAGTGCGCAAGGACGTCACGGCCAAATGCTACGGCGGCGACATCAGCCGCAAGCGCAAGCTCCTCGAGAAGCAGAAGGAAGGCAAGAAACGCATGAAGACCTTTGGCGAGGTCGCCATTCCGCAAAAGGCCTTCTTTGCGGTTTTGAAACGGAACGATGATTAGCTGTTGCGGCACGGGTGGTGCGAGGTCGTGTCCACCCCGGCCCATCAATGATACGAAGGCACCCCGTCCTTACCCGAAAGACCGTCCGATTGCCACCTTACCGTACGCCATGCTCGCCGGGGCTGCCTCCCTCCGTAGAGACGGGCCTTGGCCCGTCTAAACTCACCACCCACGACCCCC
>CALGBT010000129.1 GCA_937884235.1 uncultured Pseudomonadota bacterium | reverse complement strand
ACGGGGCGCAGGTGGGGGACCACTGGCAGGTGGAGGGGAGGCAGAAGTGCCATTTGCCGGAGCCGCAGCACTCCCAGTTTTTGCCTTCCTGCCATTCGCACTGGGAGCCGGGCTTCAAAGCGCAGGAGCCCCACTGGCAGCTGCTGTTGCAGCTCTTCTGGGCGCATTTGTCGCAGCCGCCGTCGGTGGTTTGGCCGGGGCTGCAGGCCCCCTGGTTGTTGCAGGCTCCCCAGTCGCCCCAACCACCCCATTGGCACTGGTCGGTGCAGGTGCGTTTGCGAGTTCTGCTGCCGCAGTTGCCACACCCTTCGGATGCTTCTTCGGTTTGGCCCGGGGCGCAGGCCCCCTGGTCGGCGCAGGCGCTCCAGTCGGCCCATTCCCCCCAACTGCACTCGTCGGTGCAGGAGCGGCTGCGGGTCTGGTTGCCGCAGTTGCCGCAAGGTTGCTGCTCTTCGCCCGGGTCGCCGGGCAGGCAGTCGCCGCTGCCGCCCGGTTCGGTGCAGTCGGACCAGGGGCTCCAGTCCGACCAGCGGCAGAAGCCGTCGCAGGCCCGGGTGCGAATTCGTGATGAGCATGCACCGCACTCCTGGAGGTCTTCCTCGGTGCTGTTCGGTTCACAGGCATCGGCGGTGCCGCAGACGCTACAATTCTCTTCGTCGACCTCACCATCGCAGTCATCGTCGAGGTTGTTGCACAGTTCGTCCATGGGCGCAGGGCCGATGCAAATGGTCTCGCCACTCTCGGTGGTGGTGAAGAGGCCCGGGCAGCTTCCCCAACTGTTGGTGATCTCACACTCACCGTCCGGCGGCGGCTTCACCGGGTCGGCACCGCAGAGGCCGCCGTCGGGCAGGCATTGCTGCAGCGCCTCGCCCTCGACGCTGGTGGCGGGACCGCAGGTGTAGCCCATGGGGCACTGATCGTTATTGCTGCAGGCGGCCCCACAGGCGCTGGTTTCGTCAGGGAAAGAGAGGCAGTAACCCTTGAGCCCGTCGGTGCGAGTGCAGTCGTACGAACTGACGCAGGGCTTGCACAGCGCGGGATGCAGGGAGAGGCAAATGGCCATCTCGGCCGGCGTGCCCGGGACCACAGTGGCGCAGATCCAGCCCTCTGGGCAGTCGTCGTCGCAGGGGACGGTGCAGACCTTCTCTCCCTGGTGTTCGATGCACCAACCGACGGGGCAGTCAGTGGCGCCTTCGCAGGGAACCCCAAGGCATCCGAATCCTTCGAGGCAGTGTTGCTCAGGAGTGCTGTCGGTTGGTCCCAGGTACTCGAACTTGATGCCGCCATCGTTGGAATCTCCCACCGCTGCGCCGCAGCCAGCCAGGGTGGCTACCATGACAAGGCCCAGCAGTGCGCCCATCTTGCGGGTGCGGCCGGCCACCAGCAAAGCCAGAAGTACCAACAGTAGTGGGAACGCCCGGCCCCCTCCCCCGAGGTCGGTCCCCGCGGCGCAGCCGCTGCTGCCGCCAGCGCCGGGTTCCTCCAAATCGCCGGCATCGCCCTCGGCCACGATGTCGCCCCATGGCTCACCCTGACAGGCGCCGTTCTCGGCAACCGTTCCCGGCGGGCAGCAGGTGCTGCCAACGCAGCCGCGCCCGGCGCAGTCATCGGCGATCTCTTCAAGCTGACCGCAACCGTCGAGCCAGTGGAGCTTGCTGCCTTTGCAGATGGTCTCAACATGAGGTTCGCACTCGCAGCTGCCGTCGAGAGGGACGCACTGCGGGGGCAGACTGCCAAAGGCCAGGCAGTGGAAATCGTCGGGGCAGATGATCTGGTCGTCACCACATGCCGCGCCGCAGACGGTACCGTTCTCGAGAGTCAGGCAGAGGTTTCCCATTGGCCCGCAGTCTTCGTGGGTCGTGCAGGTGGCACAGAGCACCGGCAGGCAGATATGGAAGTCTGGGTCACAGCGCTCCAGCGGGCTGCCACAGTCGTCGTGTTCCATGCAGCACAGCTCCTTGTATCCCGTGGCCTCGCAGATTCCTTGAGTGCAGGCCGCTTCGGTACATTGATTTCCATCGTCGCAGGGGTCCTGGTTGAACTGGCTCTCGCAGTTGCCGTCGGTGCCGCACAGATCGTCGGTGCAGGGGTTGTCGTCGAGGCAGAGGTCATTGACTCCACCGTCACTCCAGCAACTGGTCCACTCAGTCCATTCGCAATTCTCGTCGCAGTAGCGGGAGGCGGTACCGCATTCGCCGCAGGATTGGCTTTCGGAGGCAGCGGGTGAGCAAGCCCCCGGGTAGAGGCAGGGAGAGACATTTCGAGGTGTGGCTAGTCGGGTGGCTGCCCAATGCTGGAGGGCCCCCCAGCCGTTGGCATCGGACCACTCTGGGCCGATCCAGGTGCCGGGGAATCCGCTGCCATCCGAAAGCCAGCACTTGAGCCCCTCGGGCTTGCGGGCGCAGAGATCGGCCAGGCCGTCGCCGTCGACGTCAGTGAGGCGGATGGCGTTGTAGTACTTCGCCTGAAACCAGCCATTGGCATCAGACATGGCTGGTCCGTCGATGGCATCGCCGAAGCTCTCGCCGAGGGAAGGCCAGCAGAGCATCCCGGCGTTGGCCCGAGCGCAGAGATCCATACGGCCATCACCATTGATATCACCCCAGCGCAGGGGCAAGTAGTTGGTCTGATCGTGCCAGCCCGTATCGTCGCTCATGGTCGGTCCGGGTACCAGTGCGCCGAATCCATTGCCCGTGGAGGGGAAACACTCGATGCCCCCGGGCCCCCGACCGCAGAGGTCCATGAGGCCATCACCATTGATGTCGGGCATGCGTATCGTGGCCCAGTGGCGCATCTCGTCCCAGCCTCCCGCATCGTTCCAGGTGGGTCCGCCGATCTCGGCGCCGAAGCCATCGCCGGTGGCGGGCCAGCACATGAAGCCAGCCGCACCTCGAGCACAGAGATCGTCCATCCCGTCGCCGTTGATGTCACCGCTGCGAATGGTGGCGTAGTACTGCGGGCTACCCCAACCGTTGGCATCGCTGAGTTCGGGGCCATCGATGCCGCCATCGAAGCCCTCGCCCGTGGCGCGGTAGCAGCGGATGCCGTCTGGTCCTCGTCCGCAGAGGTCGGCCATGCCGTCGCCATTGACGTCGAGCATACGGATGGTGGCATAGTATTTCTCGGCCTCCCAGCCCTTGGCATCGGACCAGTCGGGACCGCTGATGGTGGTGGGGTCGAAGCCGTCGCCCACGGAGAGCCAGCAACGCATGCCAGAATTCCCCCGGGCGCAGACGTCGGCCAGTCCATCGCCGTTGATGTCGCCCATGTGGATGGTGCCGTAGTGGGAGGGGTGGTTCCAGCCGTTGTTGTTGGACAGTTCAGGGTCGGGGCCAGCGATCTCCTGGGCGAGGGCATTGGTACCGGTGAGGCGGCAGCGCAGTCCGCCCGCAGCCCGGGCGCAGAAGTCGCCCCAGCCGTCGCCATCGATGTCCGTGGAGGCGGCGGCATCGAAGAGCGCCGAGTCTATCATCACCTGCTCCGGGGGCCATTCGTTGCAGACGCCGGGCTGCCCGGAGCCGCTGGCGAAGGCTGCCAGGTGGTTGGCGACCACTCGTTCAGTGCCGTCGGAGGGGTTGTTGACTACGCCCTCGGCCTGGGTCCACATGGCCGTGGAACCGCCACCGTCGAGGTTCACGGCATCGTACGCACCCAGCTCTTGCATGAAGGTGGCCAGTTCTTTGAGGGTAACGCCGATGCTGATGCCGGTGCGACCGTCGATGACCATCATGTAGAGGGTCCGGCGATCCTGGGAGAGGCCGACGGCGGTACGTGGGTGTCGTTGGCAGAAGTGCCCGGAACAGTCGTAGCTCTGGATGGCGGTGCCGTCCTTGACGATCTGCGCGAAGCCGGAGACTGCTTCGGTGGTCCACCACTGCGGGCCGAAGATCTCGGCCTCGTCAGAGAAGTCAGCGTGGCCCCTGCCGAACGCGAGGACGCTCTGCCAGCCGCTATCGCCGGTGCCTGGCCAGTGCTCGCCATTGCCCATGGCGTAGCCGATGACGTTGTACCCTTCGTAGCTGAAGAAGTCGGCGTTAATCGCGGCCTGGGCCCCCACGAGTTTGCCGAAGGAAGACGTAGTGCGCTTCTTCTCCCCCGGGGCAGTGGCCCGGACATCGGTTCCCGGGGCGCAGAGATCGATTACGAGTGCGTGAATGTGCAATGGCAGACTCGTGGTCTTGAAGAGGTGCTGTACGCCAGGATGTGGGGAAGTCCACGTTTCACCGGCCAGTGCTGGCCAGATCTGCAGCGCAGTCAGCAAGAGAGTCATGAACGTGCGCACTTTCAGCATGGACAGTTTGCCTCCTCGAAGTAGCTGCAATGCAGCCTGTCTGAGCCACGAGGATTGTACGTGTCAGTTCGAGTACTTCCAACAGGAAGTTGCATCAGCCACAGGGTTACCCGGAAGTTCTCTCTGAGAGAGTGCTGAATCCGTGGGTTTTCAGGCGCGCCAGCATTGTCTCCACGGCCTCCGGGTTGCTGTCGACGAGGATGGCATTGCGGTCATGGCGCGCCGCAGCTTCACCGAGAGTGCCGCTGCCGGCGAAGAAGTCGACGAGCAGATCGCCGGGGCTGGAGTGGACCTTGACGATGCGCTCGAGGACGCCGAGGGGCTTCTGCGTCGGGTAGCCGGTCTTCTCTTTGCCCCCGGGGCTGACGATGGTGTGCCACCAGACGTCGGTGGGGGTCTTGCCGCGGGCGGCTTTCTCTTTGGAGACCAGGCCCGGGGCCATGTAGGGGATGCGGTCCATTTCGTCGAAGTGGAAGGTGTAGTTCGCCGGGTCCTTGGCGTACCAGAGAATGGAGTCGTGCTTCGGTGACCAGCGCTTCTGCGATCGGGCCCCGTAGTCGTAAGCCCAGATGATCTCGTTCATGAAAGAGCTGCGGCCGAAGATCTTGTCGAGAAGCACTTTGCAGTAGTGCACTTCTCGATAGTCGATGTGGAAGAAGAGGCTGCCGTTGTTGCACAGGATGCGGTGGGCCTCAAGGAGGCGCGGTTCGAGGAAACCGAGAAAATCGTCGAAGGAATCGGCGTAGCTGCCGCTGGCCAGTTTCTCGGTGCGATAGCGGTGACCGCCAAAACCCGTGCGATCGCCAGTCTCGTCGCGGACGTTCTTCATGCGGGAGCGTTGCTGGCGGGTGCCGGTGTTGAAGGGCGGGTCGATGTAGATGAGATCAACAGATTCGGGACTCTGGGCCTGGAGCCAGTGGAGGTTGTCGGCGGCAATGATCTGACGGATTGGCGGTGTGTCCATGGGACTCCTGCTGTTGGTCCGTCGATGATCATTGGTCTGCCGACGATTTGCAAGCGCGGGGTCAGCCTCTTTGGCGCGGGGGCGACTTTGTGGTCCATGGCAGGCCTGATGCGAGAAGTAAGGCGAGTTGTGGTATTTGCGGTAATTATTGGTCAATTTGGCGGCGCGTCCGCTGTTTTTGGTCGTTGACTTGCGGCGCTCTGGGCCAGTATTGTGGTGGGCGCTGGAGGTTTTTCATGAGGGATTTATTGTGGTGGTTGGCGCTCTGCTTGTTGGTGGCCTGTGGTCAGGACAAAGGGGGTGTCGATGGGCGTATCGAGGCTGACTCGAGCGTGGCCTCGAAGGACTTGAAGGCAGACCTGGTTCTCGAAATGCTCCATACGACAGATGGGGGACCTGACCTGTCCAGCCCTGAAATAGTCGACGTCACGATGGACCTGAGAGACTCTACGCCGGAAGAGTACGATGCTGTCGAGTTGGTCTCGGATGTTCCTCCTGAGGTTGAAAGTGAGCCCCAGCCTTGGCGGTCCCAACTCTATCCGGAAGATTGGATTCCGGGCTTTGCCGATGATGAGGGTCGGTTTCTGCACGACTTCTCGTATGCGGGGTACCACCACAGTGAAGTAGCCCTTCCCGAGCCACAGAATCTGGTTCCCACGGTGACGGTAGTCAATGCCGATGCCGCGGGTGAGACCGACAGCACTGCTGCAATCCAGGCTGCCCTTGACGAGGCGTCGGAGGCCGGAGGAGTAGTTCTGCTTCCCGCAGGTCTCTATCGGGTGGACGGTTT